>CADBOC010000173.1 GCA_902796175.1 Oscillospiraceae bacterium
CGAGCTGTGCATCGTGGCGCTGGGCTTTCAGCTCGCGCCGGACGGCGCGATGCGCGAGGAGCTGGTCGAGCGCCTGAAGGTCGTGCTCAAAAGCGCCGAACAATACCCGAACGCGTACGTCGTATGTACCGGCGGCGGCACGGCTGCGGAAAACGAAGCGGCGACGGAGGCCGGCGAAATGGCGAAATGGCTGATTGCAAACGGCGTCGCACAGGACCGCGTGATCGTGGAGGACCGCTCCCTTACCACCGCCCAGAACGCGATCTATACCTATGATATCCTGACCGAACGGTATCCTGAGGTCAGGCAGCTCGCGATCGTTTCAAGCGACTACCACATCGCGACGGGGGAGCTGCTCTTTGCCGCCGAGTCGATCCTGCGGGCCGAAAAGCCCGACGCAGAACGCCTGCGGGTCGTCTCCAACGCCGCGTGGAAAGCCCCCTCCGGCATGCTTTCCGCCATGTTTCAGGCAGGCGCCCTGATCGAGCTCTCGGGCGATACCGAGACGGCCTTTGAGATCTACTACGACAATTATGACATCCACGACCTGCCGCCGCTGAAATGAGACGGCGGCGCTCGTTTTGCCGTGGTCGGAGGGGGTTGAATGGAACAATTCCGGCAGACTGCCGGACGACTGAGCGGACGCGGTCAGGAAAAGCGCTTGCGGGGACGGGATTCCCGCGGTATGATCACTGTATAAAAAGAAACGAAGGAGGGGAATGCGAGTGCATCCCATTATCACATACCTGCGGCACAGGGGGATCGCCCTTTTTCTCAAGGGAGCAAGACTGCTGCACCGGGCGACCGGCGGCAGACGGCCGAAATTCCTGTTCAGCGAAAACTGCGGCGCGGCGTACGTCGGCTCCCGGGTGAGAATCGTTTCGGAGGATGAAACCTCCGTCACCGTCGCGAAATACAGGGAGGATGGCTCGATCGACCCCGGCGAATTCCGGATCTTGACCGCCACCGACCTGCATCTCGATACCAAAAGCCCCTTAAAGCGCGGCGGCTCCGCCGCCGAACGCAACAACCGCTCCATGACCATGCTGGTGCGGCAGATCAAACGCCTCAAGCCCGATCTTGTCATTTTCACCGGCGACGTGAACCAGTCCGATTTTCAACAGATCGACGCGGTGCAGCTCTCGCAGCTGATGGAAAAGCTCGGCGTTTACTGGGCCTACGCCTTCGGCAACCACGAGACGCGGGAGGAGAAGGGCTATTACAAATACCTGATGTATAAGGGCTTTCAGTACGGCCCCCACTGCCTGTGCCGCTTCGGGGACCCGGCGCTCTTCGGTTACGGCAACTTCGCGATCCATATCAAAAACGGCGAACATACGCTCCTCAAGAGCCTGTACCTCTTCGATTCGGGGCGGGATATCCTGCCCCGGTACTGCGCGGAATACGGCCTGCCGGAGGGAACGGAGGGCTACGATTTCTTAAAGCGCGGGCAGATCGCCTGGTATCTCGCCGAAATCGAAAAAACAAAGCGGGCCTACGGGGAGACCCGGACCCTCGCCTATATGCACATCCCCGTCCCCGAATACAAAAACGTGTTCGACGGCGACGACGAACACGGCTTTACCCCCTCCGGGCAGGCTCAGCTCATCTACGGCACGCAGTACGAGAGCGTGGGCTGCTCTCCGTACAACAGCGGCTTTTTTGACGCCGCCGCCGGGGAGGGCAGCCTGCAGGCGGTCTTCTCGGGCCACGATCACGTAAACGATTTCTGCGCTCTGTACCGGGGCGTGTATCTCGTCTATACCCAGTGCGGCGGCTACAACACCTACAGCATGGAGGACCGCGCCGGGTGGAAAGAAGAAGACTGCCACTACGGCGTTACCCTCACCGCCCTGCTGCCCGACGGGGCGCTTAGGATCTCGCAGGAAAAATACGCGGCGCTTGATCCCGGTTGAAAAGGGATAATACAGGCGGAAGCCGGAAGACGAAATCGGGCGCGTCCGGCGCGGCATTTTACGGGCTTAAGCCCGCCAAATCCGGATTTGTCGATGTGTTCCATGAGGCAGAAAGCTGCCGTCCCGGTAGCGCGGCTGCCCTCAGCCGCCCCGGCGAAGCCG
>CADBOC010000174.1 GCA_902796175.1 Oscillospiraceae bacterium
CACGTCGTCCCCGACGTGCCGCACCGCCGCCATGCGCAGGATGTTTCCTCTGAGGCGTGAAGGCCGCCGTCCCGGCGGCGCGGATGCCCACATCCGCTGTAACGAAAAGAACTCTAAAACCGGGGGATCAGATGAAACGCCGGTTATGCGGCGGGAACGCCGCTGGCAGGGGGTATAGGGCGGCCGCCGTGCAGCTTTAGAACGCCCTGCGAACGGCGGCGTTCCGGCACGTCGGGGACGACGTGCCCTACGAACGAAGGCGGCGTTCACGGCGTACAGGAAAAGCCGCCGCGTATGGCGGCGTTTGTTCCAGAACCGTTCCTCCGGGCTTCGGTCCGCCGAATGCACTTGCTTTTTTGCCGCCGATTTGCTATGATAGCGTTGAAATGATCGAAACGGAGGCGTTTGAGACATGGCGAACACAACCGGCGGTCTGCCGCAGGGCAGAGCGCGCAGCGGCGGCGGCGCGGGCAAGCGCGTGGGCACGCACGGACCGGGGCTCGGCACGGGCCCCGTCGGAAAATCGGACGGCTACCGGGGCAGAAGCTCCGGCGGCTCCGGCGGCGGCGAAGGCCCCAGCCGTTCGTCGGGCGGCTCCGGCGGCAGGGGCAAGCTGATCGCCATCGCGGCGGCGCTGCTGCTGGCGGTGTTCGGCGGCGGCACCGGCATCTCCGCGCTGCTCGGCGGCGGCGGAGGAGGCGGCGGCGGGCAGACCGGCGGCGGCTCCGGTTCCGGCTCAGGCGCGTCCCTCTCCTCCCTGTTCACGGGGAACGGCGCGTATTCCGACGGCAGCTGGGCCGCGGGGAGCAACAACGGCGTGCTCGCCGATACCGGGCGGCGGGGCCGCACCGTTCTCAAGGGCGACGGCACAGACACGGCGACCGTGATGGTCTACCTCTGCGGCACGGATCTGGAAAGCAAAAACGGCATGGCCTCCGCCGACCTCAGAGAGATGGCGGCGGCGAAATTCGGCGACAGCGTGCGCGTGCTGGTATGCACCGGCGGCTGCAAACAGTGGCGGACGAACGGCGTTTCGAACGCCCGGCACCAGATCTACCGGCTCAGGGACGGCAAGCTGCAGCTGCTCGAAAAAGAGGCGCACGGGTCGCGCAGCATGACGGACCCCGCCGCGCTTTCGGAGTTCATCCGGTACTGCGGGGAAAACTACCCTGCGAACCGCAACATCCTCATCCTTTGGGATCACGGCGGCGGCGCCATCACCGGCTACGGCTACGACGAGACGAACGCCGCCTCCGGCTCCATGCCGCTTGCGGGGATCGCGAAGGCGCTGAAGGACGGCGGCGTCTCCTTCGACGTTCTGGGCTTTGACGCCTGCCTGATGGCGACTGCGGAGACCGCCCTCACCGTCTCCCCCTACGCGGACTACCTGCTCGCCAGCGAAGAGACCGAGCCCGGCATCGGCTGGTATTACACCGACTGGCTCACGGCCCTCGGCTCCGACCCCGGCATGCCCACACCCGAGCTCGGCCGGCGCGTCGCCGACGACTTTGTGAAGACCTGCGCGGCGAAGGCCCCGGGGCAGAAGGCGACGCTCTCGCTCACCGCCCTTTCGGACGTGGGCGCGAAGCTCGGCGAAAAGCTCTCCGCCTTCGCGAAGGCCACGGCCGACGCCATCAGCGGCGGCGGCTACGCGGCGGTATCAAAGGCCCGTTCGGACGCGCGCGCCTTCGGCTCCTCCGGCAAGGGGGATATGATCGACCTCGCGCACCTCGCGCTGCTGACAGACAGCGCCGAGGGAAAGGCCCTCTCTGAGGCGCTGAGAAGCGCGGTGGTATACAACCGTGTCTCCGCCGGCGTTACGAACGCCTACGGGCTTTCGGCCTACTTCCCCTACCGGGGAACGTCGAACGTGAGCGCGGCGGTCACGCAGCTCGACGCCATCGGCATGGACGGCAGCTATACCGACTGCGTGAAAAAATTCGCCACCCTGCAGGCGGCGGGCCAGTCGGCCGGCGGCGGCAGCGCCAGCCCCTTCGGTTCGCTGTTCGGCTCCGCCTCGCCCCTTGGGAACGTGACGGATCTGATCGGCGCGCTGACGGGCTCCGGCGGCATGCTGGATTCGCTCCTCGGCGACGCGAGCGTCTTCGACCGCGGCGTTTCGCAGGATACCCTGATCGATACCGTGACCGAGGTGCGTCTGCCCGAAAGCCTTGCATGGACCGAAAAGAACGGCAAAACCGTGCTGGATCTGCCCGCCGGGCAGTGGGAAAACGTTTCGGATCTGCTTTTGAACGTATTTCTGGACGACGGCAGCGGCTACATCGACCTGGGGCTTGACAACGTCTACGAATTTACAAAAGACGGCGACCTGATCGGCGCGTACGACGGCATGTGGGTCTCCCTCAACAGCCGGCCCGTCGCGTACTACTTTGAGGATCAGACCGTGGAGGACGGCGTGACCGTGATCACGGGCCGCGTGCCCGTGCTGCTGAACGGCGAACGCGCCGAGCTGCTGATCGTTTACCGCGACGGCAAGGGAGAAGTCGCCGGGGCGCGGTACGTCTACCCCGGCGGCGAGACCGACGCCGCCGCCAAGGCCGCCGAGCTGACAGAGGGCGACGTGATACAGCCCATCTGCGACCGCTACCGCTACGACGGGACCTTTGAGGACGCCTATATGCTCGGCGACGAGATCGTGTATACGGCGGATCTCGCGGTCTCGGACGTGACCCTCGACCCCGCCGACGGGGATCGGGTGGCGAGCTACGTGCTGACCGACCGCTTCGCGATGGAGCACTGGACGGCGCGCGTGCCGGACAATGAAAAGCCAACTACAGACAAACAAACAAAAGAAATCCCAGATCCGAAAGAAGAATTACAAAATCATTTTTCGGAATCAATCGGGGGCTCCAGTATTCGATTCTCTGATTCTGTTCGAAACGATACGACCGGAAGATGGCGTTGCACTGTCTTATACACAAGTGAGGACATGGTAAAGCACGCATTGGATTATTATCATGCATATTTTTCCTCAGACGACGAGTTACATTTTATCTGTAATCTCAATCTCAAAACGACGACTGCAATTGCTGTCGTTTCAGGCATTCTTTATGTTGATGTGCATGAATATGTAGAAAATGAAGAACATGATGCTAAAGTACTAAATTCCGGTAAGCTTCTCGCCTCCTATACTGTTAACACAGAAACAGGCAAAATCGAACGGTTAAACTGATTGTTTCTCAAAAAAAGTATAATCATCTAAGCTTTTGTTGAATCAAGGGATACAAAAGGACGGTTTCTTATCTTGACAATCAAGAGTAAGGAACCGTCCTTCTGTTTTTTGCGCCTTAGGCCAGACAAATCCGGATTCAGAGAAACGTTCCGCGAGGCGCCTGAGAGCGCCGCCATTTGCAGGGCGTTCCCCAAGCCGCACGGCGGCTCCCTTCCTCCGTAGGGCACGTCGTCCCCGACGTGCCGCAACGCCGCCATGCGCAGGGCGTTCCCCAAGCCGCACGGCGGCCGCCTTCCTCCG
>CADBOC010000175.1 GCA_902796175.1 Oscillospiraceae bacterium
ACAGGGGAGCTCGTAGCGCGGGCTGAGAGGAAGTAGGCGAACTTCGACCCTATGACCTGATGCGGATAATGCCGCCGTAGGGAGTCGTTTGATCGGTTTTTTACAGGAGGCTGCCGTATGGGAGTCTTTTTCTTTTTGTCAGGAGGTGTACGGAATGGTAACGGTGAACGGCGAAGCGAAGCAGGCCGCGGGCAAAACGGTCTCGGCGTATCTGGCCCAGGCGGGATATGACACGCGGCGCGTCGTAACAGAGCTCAACGGCGAGATCGTGCCGAAGGCGCGGTATGATGAAACGGTTCTCGCGGACGGCGACAGCCTTGAGATCGTGAGCTTTGTGGGGGGCGGCTGAACGGTCATGACGTATGAAGAATGGTACGCCGCGCTCGAAATGCGGCAGGGAGAAGCCCTGCAGAAAAAGCTTTCGGCGGCGACGGTCGCCGTATGCGGCCTTGGCGGGCTCGGCTCCCACATCGCGCCCGCGCTCGCAAGGGCGGGCGTCGGCAGGCTGATTTTGATCGACTTCGACCGGGTGGATCTTACGAACCTGCACCGTCAGCAGTATAAGCCGTCTCAGATCGGCAGGTACAAAACCGAGGCGCTGGCGGAGAACCTGCGCGAGATCGCGCCCTACGTCGAACTTGAAACGCATGCGGAACGCCTGACGGAGGAAAACCTCGTCCGGCTGCTCTCTGCGGCGCAGGTCATCTGCGAGGCGTTCGACGACCCGGCCGCGAAGGCGACGCTTGTGAACGGCGCGGCCGAAGCGCTGCCCGAAACGTATCTTGTCGCCGCTTCGGGCATGGCGGGGATCGGCGCCCCGAATCAGATCCGCACCAAACGGCTCACGCCCCGTATCTATCTCTGCGGCGACGGCGTAAGCGAGGTGAAAACCGAAAGCAGTCTTCTGTGTCCCCGCGTCATGCTCTGCGCCGCGCATCAGGCGCTGACGGTCCTGCGCGTTATAGCGGGCGAATACGAAGTTGAATGAATTCAGAAAAGAAGGGTATGATCATGTCACAAACCGATAAGCTGGTCCTCGGCGGGCGCGAATTTGATTCCCGCTTCATTCTGGGGTCCGGCAAATATTCCATGAAGCTCATCGAGGCGGCTGTCGTCAACGCCGGCGCCGAGATCATCACGCTGGCCGTGCGCCGCGCCAACACAAGAGAGCAGGAGAGCATCCTCGATCACATCCCCGAGGGCGTCACGCTGCTGCCCAATACCTCCGGCGCGAGAACGGCCGAAGAAGCGGAGCGCATCGCGCGGCTGGCAAGGGAGCTCGGCTGCGGAGATTTCGTCAAGATCGAGATCATGCGGGATTCCAAATACCTGCTGCCCGATAACGCCCAAACCGTGAGGGCGACCGAGGTCCTCGCCAAAGAGGGCTTCGTCGTGCTGCCCTATATGTACCCCGATCTCAATTCGGCGCGGGATCTTGTGAACGCCGGCGCCGCCGCGGTGATGCCGCTCGCGGCCCCCATCGGCTCCAACAAGGGCCTCGCGACCCGCGATTTCATTCAGATCCTGATCGATGAGATCGACCTGCCCGTTATCGTGGACGCCGGCATCGGCCGCCCCTCGCAGGCCTGCGAAGCCATGGAGATGGGCGCCGCCGCCATTATGGCGAACACCGCCCTCGCGACGGCGGGCGACCTGCCGATGATGGCGGAAGCCTTCCGGCAGGCGATCGAAGCCGGGCGCAAGGCGTACCTCTCGGGCCTTGGCAGGGTGCTCACGCGCGGGGCCTCCGCCTCCGATCCCCTGACCGGTTTTCTGCGTAACTGAGGAGAACAAAAAATGGAGAACCGGTTTTTTGTCGATTCCGAATTCCTGTCCCCCGAGGCGCTTGCCAAAAAGCACCGGCTCGAGACCGACCCCGCCAGCCGGAAGGACCCCATGGAGTACCTCCCCGGCATGGAGGTCATCGATTCCGACGTAAAGGACCTTGTTCTGTCCCAAATGCGGGGGTATGACCCTGCGGCGTACACGGCGCGGGAGGTGCGCGCCGCGCTGGAGCGCGAGACCTGCTCGGTCGAGGACCTCAAAGCCCTGCTCTCACCGGCGGCGGAGCCGTTTCTGGAGAAAATGGCCGAGAAAGCCCGCCTTGAAACGAGCAAACACTTCGGCAACACAGTCTATCTCTTCACGCCGCTCTATATCGCCAATTACTGCGAAAACTACTGCGTGTACTGCGGCTTCAACTGCTATAACCACATCCGGCGCATGAAGCTCTCTGAAGAGCAGATCGAGCGCGAGATGCGCGTGATCGCGGATTCCGGCATGGAGGAGATCCTGCTCCTCACCGGCGAGAGCCGCGCGAAAAGCGACGTAAACTACATCGGCGAAGCTTGTAAGCTGGCGCGCAAATACTTTCGCATGGTGGGGCTCGAGGTCTATCCCCTGAATACCGACGAATACCGCTATCTCCGCGCATGCGGCGCGGATTACGTAACCGTGTTTCAGGAGACCTATGATATCGAAAAATACGAGACGCTCCACCTGATGGGCCATAAGCGCGTCTGGCCCTACCGCTTTGACGCGCAGGAGCGGGCGCTCAGGGGCGGCATGCGTGGCGTGGCGTTCTCGGCGCTCTTAGGGCTTTCCGATTTCCGCAAGGACGCGCTCGCCACGGCGCTGCACGCGTACTACCTGCAGCGCAGGTACCCGCAGGCGGAGATCTCGCTCTCGTGCCCGCGCCTTCGGCCCATCGTGAACAACGAAACCATCAATCCGCTGGACGTCGGCGAACGGCAGCTCTGTCAGATCCTCTGCGCCTACCGCATCTTTCTGCCATACGCCGGCATCACGGTCTCTTCGCGCGAATCCGCCGGCTTTCGCAACGGCATCGTAAAGATCTGCGCCACCAAGATCTCAGCCGGGGTCTCCACCGGCATCGGGGACCACGAGACCAAGTACGCCGGTCAGAAAGAGAACGACGCGGCGGGCGACGAGCAGTTTGAGATCAGCGACGGGCGAAGCCTTTCGGCGATGTACGCCGATATGGCGGAGGAGGGCCTGCAGCCCGTTCTCAACGACTACCTTTACGTGTGAGGAAAACGAACGTGAAACAGCTTGATACAAGTCTTTATTTTATCACAGACTCAACGCCCTATGAGGAGACGGAGTTTTTACGCCGCGTGGAGCTGGGCCTGAAAGGCGGCGCGACGCTCCTGCAGCTGCGCGAAAAGGCGCGCACCACCAGAGCGTATATGGAGCTTGCAGAAAAGGTGCACGCGATCACGCGGCGCTTCGGCGTGCCGCTGATCGTCGACGACCGTGCAGACGTCGCCCTCGCCGTGGGGGCCGAGGGCGTGCACGTGGGCCTGGACGATATGCCCGTCGCGCAGGCAAGACGCCTGATGGGGCCGGATAAGATCGTCGGCGCGACGGCAAAAACCGTAGAGCGGGCGAAGGAAGCGTACGAACACGGGGCGGATTACCTCGGCGTCGGCGCGATCTACCCCACCACCACCAAGGTGAAGACCGTGCTGACCTCCACCGATACCCTCAGGGACATCTGCGCGGCCGTGCCGATCCCGGTCAACGCCATCGGCGGGCTCAACGAAGGCAATATTGACGTGCTTTGCGGCATCCCCGTCGCCGGGATCTGCGTGGTATCCGCCATCATGAAAGCGCCCGATCCCTGCCTCGCGGCCCAAAGGCTGAAGGAAAAAGCGAAGACGCTCGGGCTGATATAAAAAAAACGCGGTAAATTGGGGGCACCACCTTCTGCCGCGATACAAAACGATGCTGAAATACGAAGG
>CADBOC010000176.1 GCA_902796175.1 Oscillospiraceae bacterium
CTGCGCATCACCCGCGCCTTTCTTGCCGGGATGAACGAAGTCTCCCCGCAGGAGACCGAGATCATCCACGTGATCGACCGGCATATCGAATACTGCACGGGCTGCTTTGCCTGCATGCGTAACGGAGGAACGTGTATCCACGGCGACGATATGCGGGATATTCTGAACGCGATCCTTGAGAGCGACCTTCTGATCCTGAGCTTTCCGCTTTACTGTTACGGTCTGCCCGCGCCCTTAAAAGCGCTGATGGACCGCACGCTGCCGCTCTCAAGCATGAAGATGCGAAAAACGGGGGAGCGTTATGAACACGTGGAACAGGCGGAACTCAGCCGCCTGAAATATCTTATGATCTGCGGATGCGGTTTTCCGAACAGCAGGAACAATTTTGAACCCGCCGTCTCCCAGTTCAGGCTGATGTTCCCGGGGGAGCATCCGGTTATCACCGTGCCGGAGAGCCCCATGTTCGCCGCCCCCGAGGCCGCCTCTGTGACTTTGCCGCGGCTCGCGCTCATCAAAAACGCCGGGCGGCAGTACGCCGAAACCGGCGCGATCGACCCCGCGCTGCTCTCGGAGATCGGCTCCCCGATGATCCCGGAGGAGACCTACGCCGCGATCGTGAACGGCGGCGCGTGAGCTTTTTCAGAAAATAACAGGGCGGCCGCATTGAGCCCCCTGTTTTTTAACTATTGGCGTTTCTGTCTGTTTATTGAGCGTCTTCGCCGTCTGCGTCTTCGGCGTCTTCGGAAACCACTTCGGCGAAGGGAACCTCCTGCGCCCGCGTTCCTTTTTTCGCCCCGGCGTTTCTGAGCTTTTCAAGCACCGTCTCGCTGAAGCTGTCGGCTGCCTCTCCGATGGTTTTTCCGTTGAGGTCGACCGTTTTTCCGTCCGTTTTTACGATCTCCAGCCTGCATTTGAGACCGAAGGTCACGAGCGCGGTCATCAGCAGCGCCCACGGGGCCGCCTTGAGACCGAGAACGGTGCCGACGATGCCGACGTTCAGCGGGAGACTGAGAATGGTCTCTTCGTTGCGCTTGAGCACGATTCTGGAAACGTTGCCTTTTTTGACAAGCTCCTTTACCTTTTCCACGACCTCCTCCGCCTGCTGTTTTATTTTGTTCTCTTCCATGCAGATCCCTCTTTCTTTTTCTTTATTCCTGTTTCATCATACGCTGTTTTTGCGTATTTGTCAACACGGGGGCGGCGGCTTTTCCTGTTTTCTGTCTGCCGCAGCCCTTTTTTCGGAAAAAGCGATTGCGTATTGATCCCGTTTGCTGTATAGTAAGGGACGGATAGCGGGATCAGACCGATCCCGTTGCGGAAGAGGCGAAAACTATGAGAAGAATAACGGCGGTCCTTCTGATCCTGACGACCGCGTTTTTAAGCGGGTGCGGCGCTGTGCGGATCAGGCCTTTTACAAACGAATATGAGATCCCTGAAACGCTCCCGCCGTATGCGCGGATCGATACCGCGCCGAAAACGGACTGGCGGGCGGCGTTTATCCGGGATCATACGGACGGCGCGGAACCGAATGTTTGGATGCGCTTTCGAAAGACCTTCGAGCTTGCAAAAGCGCCTGAGAGGCTGACGGCGTATATCTCCGCCGATTCCAGATACTGGCTGTATATCAACGGCTCGCTCGCTGTGTTCGAGGGCGGCGTAAAGCGCGGTCCCGCGCCGGCGGGCAGCTATTATGACACCGTGGAGATCGCCCCTTTCTTAAAGCCCGGCAAAAACGTGATCGCGGCCCTTGTCTGGTACTGGGGGAGCGAGGTCAGCTACTCGAACGACGGCAGCGGCAGCGCGGGCTTTCTGTTCGAGGCGGGGGAGATCCGCTCCGATCGCAGCTGGCTTGTCAGCCGCCACCCGGCCTTCGGGAACGACCCCGGCAAAAAGCCGAACTACCGGCTGCCGGAATCCAATATCTATTACGACGCGCGTCTGGACCCCGGCGACTGGTTTTCGCCGGATTATGACGACGCCGCGTGGGAGAACGCTTCGGAATGCGGCGTCGGCGGGAGCGGCCCCTGGGGCGCGCTTTACCCGCGCGGCATCCCGCTGCTCAAGGACTGCGGGCTGAAGGATTACGAAAACTCGGACGAATACATAAACAGGCTTTTCCCCGTACGAAAAAAGATCACGCTCGATATCCCCTATAACGCCCAGCTCACGCCGTATATAAAGCTCAGCGCGAAGGCGGGACAGAAGGTCCGGATCACGACCGAGAACACCTATCTCGGCGCGGTGCGCGATACATATATAACAAAGGACGGCGTACAGGAATTTGAGGCGCCCGGCTGGTTCAACGGGGAACATATCGCCTATGAGATCCCGGCGGGCGCGACGGTTCTGGCGCTCAAATACCGGGAGACGGGCTACGATACCGCCTTTTCGGGGCGCTTTGCCTGCGAAGACGTGGCGCTCAATACCCTATGGCAGAAGTCGCTTCGTACTCTCTACGTTACCATGCGGGATAATTTTATGGACTGCCCGGACCGGGAGCGCGCCCAGTGGTGGGGAGACGTCACCAGCGAGATGATGATGTCTTTCTACGCGCTGGATGCGAACGCGCTGCTTTTGTATCAGAAGGGCGTCGCCTGCATGCTGGGGCATACAGATCCCGAAACGGGCGTGCTGCAGACCGTAACGCCGATCAGGGGCGATTTTTTTGAGCTGCCCGTACAGCAGCTTGCCGGGATCTGCGGATTTTGGACCTATTACCTCTATACCGGGGACCGGGCGTTCCTCGAACAGGTCTACGACGCCTCTTACCGCTATCTATCGCTCTGGCAGCTCGGGGAGAACGGCCTTGTGGAACACCGCGCCGGTTCCTGGGACTGGATGGACTGGGGCCTCTTCGCCGACGCCGCCGCGATCGAGAACGCCTGGTATTACGCCGCCCTCGGGTGTATCCGGAACATGGC
>CADBOC010000177.1 GCA_902796175.1 Oscillospiraceae bacterium
CAAATACTCCGTATAATCCCTATGCAGGTCCCAGATCAGCTCCCCCATACTCAGTTCATGCCCGCCGCGCTGTTCCTCCGGCGGGGGGGTCATATAATCGCCGTAGAGAGCCGTAAGGATACTGTCGTACCCCGCAGGGGCGGCAAATGAACCGTCTTCAAACGGCAGAAAAACCCGATTCGCGTATTCTTCAGCGGAAAAACGGTAATTCAGGCCGTAACAAAGCAGACCGACCTCCTTCGGGCGCGCCGCTTTCGTGAGCAGCGGGAACAGCGCGCTGCATTCCTTGACCCTTAAGGACAGCGGCTGCCCGCAGGCTTTTACAAGATACGGCTTGCTTCTGTTTTTTTCAGGGGCTTCGCGCTTGTTGTACTCAATCAGCAAAACATCCGAGATCCGCTTTGCAAGCTTTCGCTGTCTGCGGTACAGCCTTTGATCCCGATACAACCCGACGATCGGGAAGATATCGACCTCGATCCCCCAGTGTATGCCGAGATCCTTCTGAGATACCGGCATCGCCGTTGTGCCGCTCTTTCTGACCATCGCGAATACATTCGGATAACCGGGATCCGTATAAAAGGTCTGCACGAACAGATCCTTCGGCAGCTCCTGCGGCGCGATCCGAAGAAATCGCTTATAATCTTTCCAGGGCATTTCCAGATCCACGTCGTCATCCCACGGGATAAACCCCTGATGACGAACAGCCCCCAGCAGCGTTCCGCCGCTCAGGTAATACGTAATGTTATGTTTGTCGCAGACGCGCACGATCTCCTTCATGATACCGTACATTACAAGCTGCTTTTCCCGTATCGTCGGCATTTTTCCTTTTCCTTTTCCTTTTTTCATAGATCGATCACAGAATACGCGCCGGACGTCCGGCGCGTTTTTTTCTTTGTATTATTCTTCAGAAGGCATCTTCCATGCCCGGTGATCGGTGTGCAGCAGATGGTGCGACCGTTCGCCGAGCGGTTCGCCGAGGTAACTGCGATAGATCTCGGTGATGCTCGGGTTCTCATGCGAAAAGCGCAGCGCCATCGCGGCGTCCTGCCGGTAGAGAACCTCCGCGCGTTCGGGCGCGCAGAACTTCTGCGCGTGGATCGGCTGTCCGCCGCCGCCGACGCAGCCGCCGGGGCAGGCCATCACCTCCACGAAATCGTAGGAGACCTCTCCTTTTTTAATGGCCTTCAGCAGCTTATCGGCGTTGCCGAGGCCGTGCGCCACGGCGATCTTCAGCGTTTTGCCGCCGAGGTCGAACGCGCATTCCTTCCAGCCCTCCATGCCGCGCACGGCGGAGAAGGCGTCGGGATCCGGGTTCTTGCCCGTCACGAGCGCGTAGGCCGTACGCAGCGCCGCTTCCATCACGCCGCCCGTCGCGCCGAAGATATTGCCGGCGCCGGAGCCGACGCCGAGCGGCATATCAAGGGGCTGTTCCGGGATCTCGGCGGGCACGATGTTGAAGAGGGAGATCAGGCGGTCCGCCTCGCGGGTCGTGAGAGATACGTCCACATCCGGCTGCCCGCAGGCGTCGTTTAAGACGGGAATGGCGCACTCGTGTTTTTTTGCAAGGCAGGGCATGATGGAGAAGCAGAAGATCTTTTCAGGTTCAACGCCCAGAAGCTCGGCGTAATAGCTCTTCGCCACAGCGCCGAACATCTGCTGCGGGCTTTTGGCCGTAGAGAGATTTTCCGTAAACTCCGGGTAATGCGCTTTTAAGAAGCGCACCCAGCCGGGGCAGCAGGAGGTAAACATCGGCAGACGCGCGTCAGAGGCCGAAAGGCGATTCAGGAATTCGCTTCCCTCCTCCATGATCGTGAGATCCGCTGAGAAGTTTGTATCGAAAACATAATCGACGCCGGCCATTTTCAGCGCTTTGCACATGCGCTCGACCGTCGCGAGCTCGGGCGTAAGCCCGAAGGGCTCGCCCCACGCGGTTCGGATCGCGGGCGCGATCTGGCACACGGTGATGCGGTCGGGATCGCCCACCGCCTCGATCACACGGTCCACGTCGTCTCGCTCATGCAGCGCGCCTACGGGGCAGTGCGTGATACACTGGCCGCAGAGCGCGCAGGAGCTGTCCTCCAGCGTATAGGCGTCGCGCACGTCGACGGTCGTCTTCGCGCCGGTATTCACCACGTCCCAGATGTTGCTCGACTGGATCTTGTCGCAGACCTGGATACAGCGCATACATTTGATGCACCTGGAATAGTCGCGCACCAGCGGAAAGGAGCCCGTCTGCTTTTTCGCGGGGATCTTCTTTTCAAAGGGCAGATCCCGGATATTCAGCTCCTGTGAGATCGCCTGCAGCTCGCAGCTGCCGCTGCGCACACAGGTGGCGCAGTTGGAATTATGCTCGGATAAGATCAGCTCCACGTTGGTTCTGCGGGCCTGCCGCGCCTTCGGGGAGTTTGTTCTGATGACCATTCCGTCCGCCACGGTATTATTGCAGGCGGTAAAGAGCTTGTCGTAGCCCTCCACCTCCACCACGCACACGCGGCACGCGCCGATCTCGTTGAGACCTTCCCAGTAGCAGAGGGTAGGGATACGCACGCCCACAAGGCGTGCGGCGTCGAGGATCCGGGTCCTTTCCGGAACCTGGATCGTGTTGCCGTCGATCGTTACGTTTACCATTTTGCCTCTCTGCCTCCTTTGAAGATGCCGAAGCCGAAGTGATCGCAGTGCAGGCAGCGCGAGGCCTCCTGATGCGCTTCTTCGCCCGTCATGCAGTTTTCCATCAAACCGAAATCGCAGCGGCGTTCGGCGGCGGGGCGCTCCGTCATGTTCACGCGGCCCATCGGCTCGTGATCGTCAAAACGGATGCGCGGCAGCTCCACGTTCGCCTCGATCTCATGATGAAAGCCCAGATATTCGTCGATGTTCGCGGCGGCGACCTTGCCGCCGGCGATGGCGCGGATCACAGTGGCGGGGCCTGTCACACAGTCGCCGCCGGAGAATACGCCGGCCATATTCTCGATCTCGCCCGATTCCGCGGCGAGGATGCTGCCGCGCTTGACGGGGATGCCGTAATCGCCGAATTTCTGCGAATCAATGCCCTGACCGACCGCGACCAGTACCAGATCGCATTCCATACGAACGGGCGTCTGCGCGGCGTTTACGGGCGCGGGACGGCCCCATTTTACGGGACCCACGATCTGCGGCTGCAGGAAGATCGCATCGACCTCGCCCGCTTCGTTCTTTTCGATGGAGAGCGGCGCGTGCAGCTCCAGAATCTCGCAGCCGTCCGCGATCGCCCCCTCAACCTCTTCCGGCAGGGCGGTCATATCGATCTTTCTTCTTCTGTAAACGACGGTCACGCCGGCTGCGCCGAGGCGTACGGCGGAGCGGGCGACGTCCATCGCGACGTTGCCGCCGCCGACGACAACCACTTTTTTACCGCTGTAATCGGGGTATTCGTCGTCGCCGATCGCGCGCAGCATCTCAACGGCTGAGATCACGCCCTTCGCGTCCTCCCCTTCGATGCCGATCTTGCGGTCGGTGTGCGCGCCGATGGCGATATAGATCGCGTCATATTCGCTTCTGAGCGTCTCCATATCGACGTCTGTACCGACGGAAACGCCGCAGCGGATCTCGAAGCCCGCCTTTTTCATGCCCTCGATCTCGTGATCCAGCGCCTCGCGCGGCAGGCGGTAGCTCGGTATGCCGTAGCGCAGCATGCCGCCCGGTTTTTTGCGCTGTTCATAGACCGTGACCGAATGGCCCATCAGCGAAAGATAATACGCGGCGCTGAGGCCCGAGGGGCCGCCGCCGATCACGGCGACCTTTTTACCGGTCGCTTCGGCGCGCTTCGGCGTCGGGATCTCGCCCTCATGCTCACAGGCGAAGCGTTTTAATCCGCGGATATTGATGGGGTCGTCCACCATCGTACGGCGGCAGCGCACCTCGCATGGATGCTCGCAGATCAGGCCGCAGGTGGAGGGCAGCGGATTATCTTTACGGATCAGCGCGACGGCGTCCGCGAAGCGGCCCTCATAGATCAGCGAGATGTAACCCGGGATATCGACGTGCGCCGGGCAGAGCGCGACGCAGGGCACCGGCTGGTTCTGTACGCCGAGGCAGCGGCCGTGCAGAACGTGTTCTTCGTAATCGTCCCGAAAGCCCCTGATCCCCTTGAGGACCATGCGGGCGGCCTCCTGCCCGATGGCGCAGTCGGCGGATACGAACACGCTGCGCGCGGTACGTTCGATCACATCCAGCGTTTCGAGCGTCGCCGTGCCCTCCAGCACCTGCCCGATCAGGCCTTCAAGGCTGCCGAGACCTATCCGGCAGGGCGTGCATTTGCCGCAGGACTGCGCGTGGCAGATATGCACAAACGTGGCGGCGAGATCCACGGGGCACAGCCCCGGCTGGCTCGCCTGTATGCGGCGCTCCGCGTCCTTATAGAGCTCTTCCACCGTCTCCTGGGCGCGGTTCACCGTCACGATACTGAGTCTTGACATCTTTTCTTCTCTCCATCCTTCCTTTGGGGAAACCACCCGGTCTTCGACCGGGTTTGATCCGTTGATCCCCTTGATTCCGGCTTTATTATCATACAATATTTTGAGGCTTTTTGTCAAGGAAAGAAGGATCCGTCGCGGCGGGAACGCGGCAAATGAACCGTGAACGCCTGAAGAGGAAAAGGGGCGAAAAAAAGGGCCCCCGAACAGGCAGCGCGCCTTTCGGGGAACCCCTTTTTGAAAAGAGAGAGTTCTGCGGCATTCCTTTTTCTATAAATACTTCGCGTAGGAGGGATCCGCCGCCGCAAGCTCCGCAAGACTGTCGATCTCAAGGATCGCACCCGGCTCCATCGGATGGATACCGAGCCTGTACTGCTCCGGATAACAGAAGAGCGCGAGATCGTCCCAATAGATCGTCCGGTTCCCGAGAGCGACCTGCTCTTCCGCGTGCCCGGCGAGCATTCTGCCGTCTGCTTCGCTCCAGCGGCTGACGGAATAAAGCTGCCAGCCGTGCGTTCCCCCGGTTCTTGAGCAGGCCGTTACGATGTTCTGCTCCACAGTCATGAGCCATTCGTTTGTTTCGGCGTCCGTCCATACGGCGTTATACCCGGAGCGCTCAAAGCGTTTATCAAGCGCCGAGGGATCTCGTATGATCTGATCCCCGTCAAGAATCATGCAGTTGCACAGATACTCCCGCGCGGTATAAAGGGAATACAGATTGTTCCAGCTCCCGTACATGGGGTTTTCCAGCAGCGTTATTCCGGGGAAGCCGGTCTTCAGATATGCGAATCGCTCCGCCAGATAGCCGGTAACGATATAAACCTCGCGGATATCGTTTTCATACAGGGCGCTGAGCACCGATTCGATCATCGGTACGCCGTTCACAGATACCAGCGGTTTCGGCGTGCGGTCGGTCAAAGGACGCATCCGTGTGCCCGTCCCTGCCGCCATAATGATCGCGCGTTCTACCGTATGCATTATGCTTTTCACCTCTGACGTTCAAAACCGTCTATTCCAGTTCCCTCTGTATTAAGCGGAGACGTTCCTGCGCCTTCGCAAGCTTCTCTGAACGGATCCCGCCGTGCTCCGTCAGATGTCTGTGATGATGCACGCCGCTGCGCGGAAATCTCATATAATCCCCGTACTCAAACCGCAAGACCTCCTCCGCCCGGTTCGGAACGCAGAAAGCATACGTTTCTTTTCAAATCAAAGTCCTCCTAACCCGTACCATCGATACCCGAGCGGAAGCTCATGACAGGCGTTCAATAGCTCGTTGACCCGGTCAACGGTTCCGAAATGATTCTCTATGGCGTACTGGAGCAGAAGATCGCGTTTGCTGCTGTAAGACAGCGCGTAGCCTGCGCGGCGCAGCAGATCCGCCGTATTGACCATATCCAGATCAAGCGCGACGGCGAACGCGATGCAGGTGTCGCGTGAGGGCATGTATTCCCGGTCCGATATGATCTTGGAAAACAGCCTGCGGTCTATGTTCGCCGCACGGTAAACAGAAGCGTTCTTCCGTCCCGAGAAACCGATCAGACGCAAGAGACGCTCGCTGAAGGTCTCCTGCTGCCGCCGGAACATCTCTGCAAGATCCGGGGCGTCGGGATCATCCGGCGAAGGAGGGAGTCTCTGACTGTAAAGGATCGCCGGCCGATCGTCTGCGGCGGTTCCGGCGCCCGATCCGCAAACGCTTTTTCCGGGCGGCGTAACAGGCCGGGGTTTGCCGGTCCTGAGATCAGCCGGAGGAGTCGGTCCAGGCTCAACATAGTTTTTGTCACAATACGCCTTTGCCGCCTTTATCTGTTTTTTATCGAGCGGTGCGACCCAGAACTTAAACATGCTCAGCCCTTCGCGTTGACGCGCATCACGCCCAGCCCGCCGATCACGTTCACGCTGTTCGAGCCTTCCCCGAAAACGCCGCTGCGGGCGATTTTTTCGCTGTTGTAATAGCAGGCGCCGAGCCCCATCTGAAACGATACGGCGTACCCGCCCTCAGCGTCGAGCAGATCCAGATCCACAGCGCCGACCGCGGCGTGCACGGCGCTGCTGCCGGGCAGCGCTGCGTGTACGCGCGTCGCCCCGGCGCCGCACTGCAGCGTAAGATCGCGCAGAGATCCGCTTTTGATCTGCAGCTCTCCCGCCCCCTCCCGGATCTCGGCGGAACCGGTCACGATCACGTTTTCAAGCGTCGCGCTGCCGGCGCCGAGCTCCAGCTCAAGCGTTTCGGTCTGCAGGGCGTGCAGGATCAGCTTGCCCGCGCCGCACTCCATATCCACGTCCGTGAACGCGCCGCCGCGCGGAACGGTCAGGGTCACGTCCATTCTTCGGCGCTCTGAAGCGGTGGGGTGATCGACGCGGTTTTCGATCTCGATCTGATCGCCCTCCTGCTCCACCTTGATCACGCTCTCGTCGTATTCCACATGAAAGGCCCCGCCCTCGACCACGGTAAAGGTACCGGCGGAGATCGAGACCTCCAGCCGCCGCGGCATATCCGCCGGCTCCGTCGCTGCGGAAGACGGCGAGGCTGTCGCAGTCGGAACGGAGGAAGCGGCCGTGCTCCCGGCCGCAGCGGGCGACGCGCCCTGTTCCTGCGGCGCGGCGGAAGCGGCCGGGATCTCTCCGCTGACCGCCGGCAGCGCGGCGGCGGTTTCCTGTATACCCGAACCGGATCCGTTTTGATCGCGGGTCCCCCTGCCGAGAAGAAACGCGATCACGATCAGCAGGATAACGATCACGGCGCCGAAGGCTGCCAGAACGGTTTTGAGTTTTTTATTGGGATCCATACGCAAATCCTCCTCTCGGAATACCGCAATATCAGCTCCCGCAGGCGAGAACGCCGTGTTCAAGCGCGAGAAGCTTTTCTTTTCGCCATATGCCGCCCCCGTAACCGGTCATGCTGCCGTTGGCGCCGACGACGCGGTGACAGGGTACGATCAGCGAGACCGGATTTCTTCCGACGGCGCCGCCGACCGCCTGCGCCGACATGCGCGGAACAGAGAGCCGCGACGCGACGCGCTTTGCGATCTCGCCGTAACTGACAGTCTCACCGTACGGGATTTCCAGCAGCAAACGCCATACAGTCAGCTGAAAGGGCGAGCCGCAGAAACGGATCGGCGGGGTAAGATCGGGGATCTTCCCGGCAAAATAGAGCGATAACCAGCGCCGCGTCTGCGCCAGCGCCTCCGGTTCAGAGGAAATCGCTGCGTTGAGCTGAGCCGGCGCATCGGCAAAACGCAGACCGGTCAGCGCTTCAGAGTCGCTCTCAAGCAGGATATCCCCGAGCGGAGAGTCGTATATACCGTAACACATACGCACAGAATACCTTCTTCCGTGAATCCATTATACCTGATTTCGGCAGTTTGTCAACATGGGAAAAAACGAGGGTCCCTGAACGGTCGATCGTCCGGGGACCCCTGTTATGAAAAATACGATTGGTGCGGCGCATCCTTTGCCAAGCCGGTTCGTCAGCGCAGGAATCCATGTTTTGTTACGGATTGCCGAAGAAATCTCCGAAGAAATCGTTGAAGAAATCGTCGTCGCTGCCGTAGCCGTCGCGGTTGCCGAAATAATCGTCAAAATAGGAGGTAGTAGTCTCTTCCTCTGTGAGCGTGGTATCGCCCTTATCCTCGACCAGCGTCGCCTTTACGTCGAACTCCTTGAAGGTATAGTCGCTGTTGATGCGCACCACGTTCAGCGTAAGCGTATCGCCGACCTTGCCTTTTTCCACCATCTCGGCAAGCTGAGAGGCGCTCTTCAGATCGTCGCCGTTCACGCCAACGATCAGATCGCCCTTTTTGAGATCGGTATTCGCCAGAGAGCTGTCCGAAGCGATGGAATACACAATGATGGAACCCGAAGGCAGGCCTTTGATGGCTACAAACATCGCGTAAGCCTGTTCGGAAGACGCGGGCACATAGGTGATGCCGATCTTGGGGCGGTTGGTCACATAGCCGTTCGCAACGATCTCATTCACGATCTTGACAAACACCGACGAAGGAACAGAGAACCCCATCCCCTCATAATCGTCCGCTACGATCTTCATGGAATTGATACCGATCACCTGACCGTAGCTGTTCACGAGCGCGCCGCCGGAGTTGCCGGGATTGATCGCCGCCGTGTGCTGGATGCACTCCATCGTATAGCCCGTGGAAGAGGAGCTGACAGGCCGGTCGATCGCGGAGATCATGCCAGCCGTAAAGGAGTTCGCGAATTCCGTGCCGCCGGGATTGCCGATCGCGTAGACCGCGTCGCCGACGCTCAGCTTGGAGGAATCGCCGATCTCGGCGCAGGTAAGGCCCGATGCCTCGATCCGCAGCACGCCGATATCCGTCTTGTTGTCATATCCCACCACCTGCGCGGCGTATTCCTTTTCGTTGTGCAGCTGCACCATGATGGTAACGCCGCGGTCGGAGATAACGTGGGCGCATGTGATGATATAGGTATACTTACCGTCGTTGTCTTCTTTGAACAGCACGCCGGAGCCTTCGGAGGCGAGCTGCTTTTTTCCGGAGCTGTACACGAGGATGCCGACGGAGGACGGCAGCACCTTTTTATAGATCGCGTTCGGAGACATAACGCCCTCAGCCGAAACAGCGGCCGGTTCCTCCGGCGAAGGCGCGGTAACGATCTCACCCACGTTGTCGATACCGGCAGAGGCTTCATCCGAGCTTTTTACGCCGCCTACGCGTTTCACGACCCCCACCGCGATCGCGATGCAGACGCAAGCCAGCATTACCGCCGCGCATACAACAAAGATCACCGCGCCGACCGATCTCTTTTTTGGGGGGGCTGTGTTCGGGTAAGCATACGCGCCGTTGGGATCCGGCTGTCTGTAGCTGCCGGCATAGGGATTCGGCACGCCGGGCTGCCCCTGCCCGTCTGAAGCGCCGTACGGGTACGAGCCGCCGTAGGGGTAAGCGCCGCCGTAAGGGTACGAAGCCGCGGGCTGCCCTGCCGCGGGGGCGGCCTGCTGCCCCACTGCGCCGAAAGCGGGCGCGGCAGGCTCCTCAGCTGCGGCAGGCTCCTGCGAAACAGGCCCGTCGGCGGGCGCGGGGGCGGAAACGTCCTGCGGTACCGCGGCAGCCGGGGCGGCCGCGTCTGCCGCGGTCGCAGAAGCGTCCGCAGCAGCGGCGGAAGACGTCAGGGGCGCTGCGGCAGAGCCTGTCTCTGCCGCTTCAGGCGCGGCGACGTTCGCCGCAGAAGCGGGAGCTTCAGGCGCCGCGTCGCCGCCGGTGATTCTGAATTCATCATGATCCTGCATATCTGTCAGATCCTTTCTTCTCTGTCAAAACACGACAATCATAGACCGAAAAGCTTAAATATTCTTAAAGTACAGTCTTCCTCTGCCTCCGGCAGAGGCAAATTCCGTTGATCAGCCGCGGTCAAGGGGCAGCCGGATCGTGAACTCCGTAAAGCTGTCCGGTTCGCTGCTCACGCTTATCGTACCCTGATGCAGTTCGATAATACTTTTTACGATATAGAGCCCCATTCCGAAGCTGCCGGAATCAAGGCCGCGCGATTTATCCACTTTATAAAAACGGTCAAAGATCAGCGCGCATTCCTCGGGCGGAATGCCTTTTCCTTCATTCCGGACGCCAAGTACGGCCTGTTTTTTCTCCGCTGTGAGAGTAAAACGGATCTCTCCCCCTGCGGGCGTGAATTTTACGGCGTTATCCACCAGATTGTAAACGATCTGACTGAAAAGAGCCTCATCGGCGCGTACCGTCACCGGATCCATGGTATCAAGCCCCGCTATCACGATCCGTTTTTCCTCGATCACCTTCTCAAAACCCAGCAGCGTCTGAAAAACGACGGCGTTCAGGGATACGTCGGTCAAATTCAGCGACAGCTTTCCGGCTTCGATCTTCGACATGTTGAGCATGGCGATCACAAGACGCGAAAGCCGTTTTGTCTCATCCGAGACGATGCGAAGATATCTTTCGGCGTCCTGCTCCGGGATGGTTTTATCCAGTATTCCGTCTATAAATCCGCTGATGATCGTCATCGGCGTTTTCAGCTCATGGGAGATATTCGCGACGAACGAGCTGCGCGACGCGTCGATCCGGGCCAGATCCTCGGCCATCGAATTGAAGGATTCGATCAGCTCCGAAAGCTCCTTGTAATGCTCCGATACGGCAATGTGTTCCGAAAAATCGCCGCCCGCAACTTTTTTGGTCGCGGCCGTGATCTTTTTGAGCGGTTTCACCATCCGGTACGAAACGATCAGAGAGAGGATGAACGAGATCAGCACCGCGAGCAGCCCTGTGCTGATCAGCATCCGCACAAATTCTGTCGTATATGGCAGATACGCGGAGATCACGGTCTGAACGGTCACAACATAGCACAGCAGCCTGCCCTGATCGTACAGCGGCGCGGCGGCAAGAAAGATCTGCGTCGCGCCGTCCGGTCCCGCAGCGGGATCCGTTACGGCGGCCGCGCCTGAGAATTCCCCTTCGTAGAGATACGCGCCGGGCTGGCTTTGCAGGGCGCTTTGCAGCATCTCTTCTCTGATGATCCAGCCTCGGTGTCTCTCGCACGGCTCCGGCCCCAGAGTGCCTTCGGCGGCGGGCAGCTTGCAGTCGCTGCACAATATCACGTTGCCCGAGGGGGCAACGAACAGGATCTCGGCGTCGGCGCTCTGCGCCATCGAACGCATGGAACCGACCGCGTAGAGAAAATATCCGGAGATATCCATACTCCCATCCTGCGTCTGTTCCCCCCCCTGCAGCGTGACCGTTCCATGCGAAAGGCTGAGCGTCTGCGCGGCAAGATTTGACATGCGGTCGTTCTTCCAGATGGTCACAAAGAAAAGCAGCAGAAAACCCGCTGCCACAAAAATGCAGAACAGGACCGACGCCGTCATCATAATGAAAAGGCGCTTGAACATGCTGCCGGGCGTTCGTTTACGAAGAAACGTCATCGTTCTTTATTTTGCTTCGAATTTATAACCGACGGACCAGACGGTCTTCAGCTCCCATTTATCCGAAACGCCCTCAAGCTTTTCGCGCAGGCGTTTGATATGAACGTCAACGGTACGGGAATCGCCGTAGTAATCGAAGCCCCAAACCTCATCCAGAAGCTGGTCGCGTGTAAACACGCGGTTGGGGTTGCTGGCGAGATGGAAGAGCAGCTCCAGCTCCTTAGGCGGCGCATCTACATGCTTGCCTCGTACCTTCAGCTCATAGTTTGTGATGTTGATCGAAAGATTTTCATAGTTGACTTCCTTCGGCTGATCCGCCGCCGGCGTACTCACACGGCGCAGCACGGCTTTGATGCGCGCTACGACCTCCTTCGCTTCAAAGGGTTTTACGATGTAGTCGTCGGCGCCGAGCTCCAGCCCCAGTATTTTGTCAAAGGTCTCTCCCTTTGCCGAGATCATGATGATCGGCGTATCCCCAAGCTGCCGGATCTTGCGGCAGACCTGCCAGCCGTCAAGCTTCGGGAGCATCACATCCAGCAGCACCAGCGCGGGACGCAAGGTCTGTACGCTTTCAACGGCGGCAAGACCGTCGTTTACGATCACGGGCGAGTACCCCTCTTTTGACAGATACAGGCGAAGCAGCTCGCAGATGTTTACGTCGTCGTCAACGATCAGAATCTTTTCATTCATATTTTCTCCCCCAATTCAGCGAAAATCCGCTCTTTTACAGAAAAGCCGACGAATCGGTTTGTTCGTCGGCTTTTTGAGATTTTCAGAAAAACGGTCAATTAAACGTGATGAAATTGTGTTTTACCGACCTGGACTGATATTTATCGCTCAAACCGACGCCGTTTACACCGTAGATCACAAAGTCAAGAACGGAACCGATACGGTCAAGCACCGAGACAAAGAAGGAATCCGCCAGGCGCTCCTGCAGGGTAGCGGGTCTCGAAGCATCTTCCTCGCTGACGGCGGAGGTCGGCTGGGCAGGAACGGCAGACGTTGTCGGCTCTGCGGATGCCGGCTGACCGGAGGGCTGGGCTGCGCCGCCGAATGTGGGAGAAATGAAGGAGAGAACGTTTTTGACCGACCCGGGCAGAGTGGAATAAATGTCGTTCATCAGCCCGGCGACTGAAGGATCGTTCATGCCGAAGGAAGCAAGAATACCGGAGATGATGGAATCGGAGCCGGCGATCGCGGTCGAGCTGCCGGATGAGGACTTTGCCTTGCCCTGGATCAGATTGATAAAGTATGTGCAGGTAGAGCTCTCTCCGTCGATAAAGGCGTTGACGCGGATCTCCAGCGTCTGCTCGGACTTCGCGGTATTGAGCTGCACCTCCGTAAACTTGTTGTTCGGAAGGAAGGTGCCGTTAACGGTGATATTCAGTTCCGCGTCATCCTGTCCCGTAAGGTATGCGGTAGGATAGATCCAGATCGAATCGCGCTTTTCCGAAAGCTCGCAGTCATACTCATAGATATCGGCGTAGAACTCGCCCTCTTCCAGCGCGAAAATATCGGAGTTGCCGGCGACCGCGGCGAAGGCCTCTTCGTAGCGCATATCGTCGCTCACATTAACGCCTTTCTTTTCGCCGAGAAGCTTAAGCAGATAAAAAGCCTCGTTCCCCTCAGCCCGCGCGGCGGAAAGCTTTTCGGCGGATACGGTCACATCGTAACGCTTGCCGAGCATGGCGGCGGCATACTTTGCCTTCACCGTATCAAACGACGCGTCTGTGCCGATCTGTATCCCCATTTTACGGAGAGAGAGCACGGCGACGAGCTTATACACCTCATCCTCCGGCGTATCGGGCGAAACGTCGAAGCCGTTTTCCCACAACGCGAGACGGGAGGCGGCCAGCACGTATTCGTCAAAGGAAGCGACGGATCCCTCCGGCGCCCATTTGAGCAGATTCTCTTCCGATTCGCCGCTCAGGCTGATCAGATACTTGACCAGCGCTTTCTGGAAGGCGACGCCCTGCCCGAGCTCCTCTGCGCTGAAAGCGGAGAAGGAGCCGGAGACCATAGCGGCGTAGAGCGCCCGCGCAAGGACCATGCCGTCGGTATCCTGCGAGGAAGGCATCTCGATGCCCTGTTCCTCCAGATAGGAGATCACTTCTTCGTCGTCGACCTGACCGGAGAAGAGATTTGAATTCGCGTTCAGGAGCTCAAACAGATAAATGTAGCTGATGCGCGGCGTGCGCTCAGTCACCGTAAAAAGCTCACAGGCCTTGGCGACCTCGCTTCTGAACGACGCCGCCGTGGCCGAATAGCCGTAATCCGGCTTTGCCTGCAGCTTCACGCCGGAGACCGCGCCCGAAACGCTCACATCCTCCCTTATGATCAGATCCGTAAGCCATGCGATATCCGCGGAGTCGTATTCGTTCTGCGTTTCAAACGAAAATACCGCGGCTCCCGCCGTCTGCCCGAACAGCAGCGAGAAACACAGGGTCAGGATCAGCAGTACGCTTGTGCATTTTCTCTTACGCATGCATGCTCCCCCAAAATTGAATATTTTGATAGTATATATATTAAACGATGACGCGCGATTTGTCAAGAGGGAATTAATATCCGTCACGCGTCTGCTTTTTCTGCGGAGAATGCGTAGACCGTTTCTGAGACGTAGTGCGAGCCCGCGTCATAAAGGCAGGAGGGAAACTCGGGCCGGTGCGGAGAATCGGGGAAAAACTGCGTTTCAAGGCAGAAGCCGGTACGTTTCTCCATCGGAACGCCGTTTTTGCCGGCGGCGCCCGAGAGGTAGTTGCCGGCGTAAAACTGCACCGCGGGGAGCGTGGTGCTCACCTCGAGCGCGATCCCGCTTTCGGGGGCGAACGCGCGGGCGGCGGCGCGAAGGGAGCCGTCCCAGCCGCGAATGCGGAAATTGTGATCATAGCCGCCGGTACGCAGGAGCTGCTCATCGGGCGAGGAGATCCGGTCGCCGATGACCGCCGGCCTGCGGAAATCAAAGGGAGTATCCGTCACATCCCGTTCGCCGCCGAGCGGGATGCTGTTCTCATCCACCGGGGTCATGAGATCCGATTCGATCTGCAGCGTATGCCCCGTAATGGGACCGCCGTCAAAGCCGTTCAGGTTGAAATAGCTGTGGTTCGTCAGATTCAGGTATGTCTTTTTATCGGAGACCGCGTCATAGCGGATGGAAAGCCGGCACTTGTCGTCAAACCGATAGACGATGCGGGCTGTCACATTCCCCGGGAATCCGTTCTTCCCGTCCGGGCTTTCATAGGTAAATTCAACCGAATCCGCGTCCGTTACGATCGCTTTCCATACGCAGAAGCTGAACTCGCCGCCCGCGTGCAGGCAGGTGATATCCTTTTCGTTCGCGGTAAGCGGGTATGAAACGCCGTCGATCTCCATCTCGGCGCCGCCGATGCGGTTGCAGAACGGGCCGACCGCTGCCCCCTGATAATCCGATTTGCCGAGATAATCCTCCACCGTATCAAAGCCGAGGGCCACATCCCGGATCATGCCCGCGCGGTCTGGCACCGCAATGGAGCGCACCGTCGCGCCAAGGGTGAGCAGCCGCACGAACGCGCCGTGCCGGTTTGTGACCGTATACTGAAAGATCTCTGTGCCGTCTGGCATAAAACCGAATGAATCTCTCTCTACTCGCATGTTTTTACAGGGTGCTGCCGGCGTTGGGCGCGGCGCACGTCTCCTTTCCGTGATGTGAGATCATATGTTTCTATCATTATATCTGCTTTTTTCGATTTGTCAAGTACGGGCGAACCTCTGCCTGCTACGGCAGGGCGCGTTTTTTCAGAAGGATTAAATCTTTCCGGTTTATTATGGTGCATACTTGACATAAATAAGAAAAAGATTTATTATTTTAAGATAGGAAAAGATGACGAAATCAGAAAGGCGCGGCGCTCCCCCACAGGCAGCCCGCGGACAGCAGAAATCGTATGAGCTTTATCGAACTGAACGACGTTTATAAATATTATACAATGGGCGAGGTCACCATCACGGCGCTGGCGGGCGCTTCCTTTTCGATCGAAGAGGGGGAGCTGTGCATGGTCGTGGGCCCCAGCGGCGCGGGCAAAACGACGGTGCTCAACATTCTCGGCGGCATCGACAGCTGCGATGAGGGCAGAGTGCGCATCGGCGGCGAGCTGATCAACGATTATTCCTCGCGCAGACTCGCCGTATACCGCCGGCAGGACGTGGGCTTTGTATTTCAGTTCTACAATCTGGTTCCGAACCTGACGGCTCTCGAAAACGTGGAGCTCGCCTCCTCCCTGACAGGCAAAAGCCTTTCGCCGAGGCGGGTTCTCGAGCGCGTGGGGCTCGGCGACCGGCTCGATAACTTTCCCTCTCAGCTTTCCGGCGGCGAACAGCAGCGCGTTTCCATCGCGAGGGCGCTCGCAAAAAACCCGAAGCTGCTGCTCTGCGACGAACCGACCGGCGCGCTCGATTACGGCACGGGCAAACAGATCCTGGATCTGCTGCAGACCACCAGCCGCGAAACGGGCATGACGGTGGTGATCATCACGCACAACACGGCGCTCACGCCCATGGCCGACCGCGTCATTTCCATGAAAAACGGCCGCGTGCACCGCATCGCGATCAACGACAATCCGCTTTCGGTAAACAGAATCGAATGGTAAGGGGGACGCATCCTTGACAAAACAGCTATTTAAGGACACCTGCCGTACGATCAAAAACCATTTCAGCCGGTATGTTTCCATCCTGCTGATCGTAGCGCTGGGCACCGCTTTTTTCGTCGGCATCAAGGCGACTGCGCCGGATATGTTCGCGACGGCGGAGCAGTATTTTCAGGATTACAACCTCTGCGACCTGCGGCTGCAGTCCTCCATCGGTTTTACGGAGGAGGACGTGGCGGCCATCCGCGGGATCGAGGGCATCGAATACGCGGCGGGGGTCAGGTTTTTGGACGCCCTCGTGCGAGTGAACGGCGAGATCGAATCGGATATCGACGGCACGCAGATCAGCACGCGCGCCTACGGCATTTCGCCGCTCGACATCACGAACTTTCTGAACGGCAGGAACGACGGCGGCTATATCAACCGCGTGCGGCTGATCGAGGGCCGTTTTCCCATGTCGGCAAACGAATGTCTGGTGGATAACAGCCGCCTTTCCACCCCCGAGAGCTACAAGCTCGGCAGCGTGATCACCCTTGAAAACGCGGCGGGCGAACAGCCCGAGGAGCTCTCTGTATCGCAGTTCACCATCGTCGGCGTTATCAGCTCCCCGTACTATCTTTCTTTTGAACGCGGCAACACAGACATAGGCAGCGGCAAGATCGGCACGTTCATCGAGATCCCGACAGAGGCGTTCGCCTCCGACTATTATTCGGAGGTCTATATCACCGTAGCGGGCAGCGACGCCTACGCGCCGTTCTCGGATGATTTTTCAGACTTCATCGCCCCCTACGCCGAGCAGATCCGGCTGCTCTCCCCCTCCCTGATCAACACCCGCGTCACCGCGCTGCGCCCGCAGCTGCTGCAGCGCATCCAGACCGGCGAACAGAAGATCGCGGATTCCGAGGCGCAGTTCAACGCGTCCATGGGGGAGCTCGACGGCACGATCGCGCAGCTGCAGAAGCTCGTCGATCAGGGCGAGGCGCTGGTACAGCAGGCGCAGAAGGAATTCGACGAGAAGTACGCCGACGCCAAAAACGCCATCACGCAGAACACCGCGCAGTATCAGCAGGCGATCGCCGATTACAACGCAAAGCTGGCCGTTCTGCAGAACAGCAAAGCGGAATACGAAACAAAGCTCGCCGCGCTGAACGCCAGCCGCGAGCGGTACGACACGCTGAACGACCAGTACGAACGCGCTTACACCCAGGTGCAGACGCTCGAAACGACGCTGAGCAACTCCAGAAAGCTGCTGGAAGCCGGCGAAACGGTGCTCAATCAGGTCGGCGACGCCACAGCCACCAACATGAGCAGCGACGAGATCCAGAGCGCCGTCACCATGATACAGGCGACCTATCCGGAGCTTTACGCCGCCATCAAGGGCCTGACCGCCCAGGGCCTCGCGGTGGAGATCCTCAACAATCTGACGCCCTACGTGGAATCGCAGAGGGCGTCGATCGAAAAAAGCGAAGCGGATATCGCTGCGGCAAAATCGACGCTTGAGACCGTAAAAACGCAGCTCGACGCGAAACGCACCGAGCTTGAGACGGCCGCCACCCAGCTCGCGAGCGCAAACGCCGCCATGCAGCAGGCGGAGCGGGAGCTGAACAATTATTACCAGACGCTTACCGAACAGGGGATCAATCTGAAAAACGGCGATCTGGAGCTTGAGATCGAACGCCTGACGGCGCAGCAGGAGCTGAATACCCTCAAGCAGCAGGTGGCGGACGCGCCCGCTAACCTTGAAACAGCAAAAACGAAACGGGCTGAAGCCCAGGCGCAGTTCGAGACGAACGTCTCATTCGCCCGCACGCAGCTTTCGGACGCGAAAAGCCTGTACGCGAAGCTCGATACCGTTCAGTGGAACATTTTTACCCGGGACGATACGCCCGGCTACCGCAGCTACGGGCAGTCCGTTCAAAACATCCGCGTACTGTCCAATATCTTTCCGATCTTCTTCTTTGTGATCTCGAGCCTTGTCTGCCTCACCACGGTCACCCGCCTTGTGGAGGAGGACCGCACGCTGCTCGGCACCTACAAGGCGCTCGGCTACTCAGACGGCGCGATCCTCTCAAAATATGTGATCTATTCGCTGAGCGCCTGTCTCATCGGCTCCGTGATCGGCATATCCGGCGCGATATTCCTGTTTCCGTTCGCGATCAACAAGGCGTACGGCATCATGTATACGCTGCCGCCGCTGATCTATCGGTTCCCCGTCGGCGCGACGGTGGCAGGCCTGTTGATCGCTCTCGGCTCCACCGCGTTCGTTACCGTGTTTGCCGTGATGCGCGACTTAAAGCTCAACCCCGCCGTTCTCATGCGGCCCAAAGCGCCGAAAACCGGCAAGCGCATCCTGCTTGAGCGCATGCCCTATCTCTGGAAGCGCCTGAGCTTCACGGCGAAGGTGACGGCCCGCAATCTCTTCCGCAACAAAAGCCGCTTCTCGATGACGGTCACGGGCATCGCGGGTTCCGCCGCCCTGCTGCTGGCGAGCCTCGGCATGTATAATTCCATTTACGAGATCCGCGACAAGCAGTACGAAACGGACCCGATCTCCAAATACGACTTTCAGATCGTATTCGACGATCCGCAGCCCACCGCTGTGCATTCGGAGGCTTTCTCCGCCGCGCTCAGGGATCCCCGCATTGATTCTCTCTGCCTTGTCTCCATGAAATCGATGGCAGGCGGATCCGGCCGCAGCGACGCTTCGCCCGACGTATACGTCTTTGTGCCGGAACAGCCGGCGCAGCTCGCCGCCTACGTCGACCTGCGCGACCGGCACACCCACGCCCCCATTACGCTGGACGATACCGGGGCCGTGATCACGGAGATGCTCGCAGAAATGACAAATACGAAGGTCGGCGACGCCATCACATTCACGGACGCTTCCGGGCGCACCTTCAGCACCGCCGTGAGCGCGATCGCCGAGAATTACACCTTCCATTATATCTATATGACGCCAGTCGTCTACCGCACCGCCACAGGCCAGGAGCCGGAATTCGATTACGCCCTCGGCACGATCGGCCAGGGCTTCAAGAATACGAACGAGACGGACCTTGCGAATCTGAAGGGCCAGCTCGCGACGGATATCATGCGCATCGGGGGCGTGACGACCGTAGCCTATACCTCCGACACCACCGAGATCATCGGCCAGATCACCGACGCGCTCTCCCTTGTGATCCTGCTCTTCTTCGTTTCGGCGCTGGTGCTTACCGTTGTGGTGCTGTATAACCTTTCGAATATCAACATCATTGAGCGCACGCGGGAGCTCGCCACCCTGAAGGTGCTGGGCTTCAGCGAAAAAGAGGTACGCCGCTATATCTTCCGTGAAAACGCGATCGTCTCCGTTTTCGGCATCGCCTTCGGCCTGCTGCTCGGCGTCGCCCTACACCGCCTGCTCATCACCTTTACCGCTATCGATTCCGTGATGTACGGCCAGTCCATCAGCTGGTGGAGCTACCTGATCGCCGTCGGCGTTACCGTTCTGTTTATCGCCGCCGTGAACCTGAGCCTGCGCGGCAAGACAGCGAAGATCGACATGGTAGAGAGCCTGAAGTCGGTGGAATGACGTCGGCGGAGTTCCCCCGTTCTGTGCGTATCTCAAGGCGAGGGCGTGAAGAGGCAAGGCCGCGGAAGCTTCGGAAACGCGCCGCGTCAAGTACCCATTATAAACAGATAAAAAAAGGACTCCGGATCTGCCGACGGCTGTTCGGGGTCCCTTTTTCATATTATGTTTTTACGGTCAAAAAGCCCTTTGTGAACGCATCGGGGAAAACAAATTTTTTTTCGCCCGCCGTGAAGGTAACAGTAATGTATTTTTTCGTCTTATCGAAGCGAACGGTACCCTCCCCGAAATTCTTATGCACGACTGTCATACCGTCGCGCACGACCGGCGCGGGGAGCTCCTGTTTCTTTGCGGGCGTTACCGGGGCAGCGACCGGCGGCTTTACGCCGTATTGCCCCGTAACGCTCTCCGGCGGCCGGACCGCGGGCTTTACCTGAACAACTGGCCTTTTCTGAACGACCGGCGCGATTTCGGTAACCTCTGCCCGTGTTTCTTCCGCCCCGGCTGCGAAAGCCATCGATGCCTGCTGGTTATAGAACATCCTTTCATATTCCGCCCGTTTGATCACGGTATCCCAACCACCGACTTCCTTACCTGCGTGCTTATCGATACCGGTATAGGAAAGGCTGCTGTCTTCATACCGCTTAAAGCTGAAGATCGCCTGATTCATAAGGTTCGCGTTGAACACGCCGAGGGAGCAGAGCAGTTCAAAATCCTTAACAACAAGACCGGTAACCTTTTTGAAAAGACCGGGTTCCATCTGCGTGATCACGTCCTTGAGCGACATCTCTCGGTAGTCGGTAAGATACATGAAGATCGGCACACGCGTTGCGAATTTGATAAGCTTTTCCTGAATCTGCTTGCGCTTGGATTTGTATTCTTTTTCCTCGTCGGAAAGCTCCTTTTTCTCTTTCTTTGTAAGCTCTTTTCCTTCCTTTTTCGCTTTCTTTACCGCCTCTGATTTGTTGATGATGGTTTGGATATCGGAGGTCAGCGAACGGAAGCCTTCAATGCTCATGAGGGCGTTCAGGGCTTCTTCGTTACTCAGCAAGCGTGAAAGCGTATCGTTATCCACGTTAACAAGCAGAGCGGATTCCCAACGCCTTGCGAGAAGCGTTGCGGAGGTACCGGCCATGGCGATATCAAGAACGTCCTGCGCGGAGATCTGACGC
>CADBOC010000178.1 GCA_902796175.1 Oscillospiraceae bacterium
GCGAAGTTGTTCGATTTTCCGACGATAAAGGTATCGAAGGTATACTGGCTCGAGCCGTCGTTCTCCTGTGCGCGGCCGGCGGCGGCGGCGACCGTTTTCGGTTCCGAAACGGCGCTGTTCACAACGATATCGATCTCTACGGGGAAGCCCATCACCTCAAGAAACGCCTCTTTGATCACCGAGGCGAACTGCCCCATCACGATGGATTTTTTGAACTCGGAGCCGATCGTGAAGATAAAGGTGTTGTTTTCGAATTTGATCAGCTCCAGCGGCGCGATCCAGATCTTATAGATCGGTTCCGTTACTTTTTTGCTGCAGATGGAAAGAACTTCCTTCCATACGTCGGCCATTGTATCCATAATTATATCGTTACGCCGGGAGAAACAGCCCGGTCCTTTCATCGGTATTGTTATCTGTATCCGCTTGCGTCTGGGCGCAATTTATCTGATTCAGTATAGCATAAAATCAGAGTATTTTCAATATATATTTAAATTTTTTTATTTTATTATTTAAAAACCGGGAAAAAGACCTTTACATTTGCCGGCATTCTGTGTAAAATCTGTTTATACAGTTTTTTTGAGAGGATCATACGTAAAATGAAGGAACGAATAAAAGTAGCGGTAATGGGATACGGTACGGTCGGCGGCGGCGTGTGCGGCGTTCTGACTGAAAAGAGTTCGCTTCTCGGTCTCCGTTCGCAGGGAGAGGGGAGCGTGGAGCTGAAATATGTGCTGGATATACGCGACCTGTCTGATTCCCCCGTCGCGCGGTACTGGGTGAAGGATATCGGCGCGATCGTATCGGATCCCGACGTGGACGTTGTGGTGGAGACCATGGGCGGCGTGGAGCCCGCGTTTTCGTTCTGCATGAAGTGCCTTTCCGCCGGAAAGAGCGTCGTTACCTCCAACAAGCAGCTGGTCGCCGAAAAGGGAGAGGCGCTGTTTGAGCAGGCGCGCAGAAGCAATGTTTCGTTCCGCTTCGGCGCCGCCGTATGCGGCGGCGTTCCGGTGCTGAAGACCATGGTATACGGGCTTGCGGCAAACAGCATCCGAGGGTTTGCGGGGATACTCAACGGCACCACCAATTTTATTCTGACAAAAATGTTCAAAGAGAACGCTTCGTTTGAGGACGCGCTTTCAGCCGCGCAGCGGAACGGCTACGCGGAGGCGGATCCCGCCGCCGATATCGAAGGGCGCGACGCATGCCGCAAAACGGCGATCCTCTGTTCGCTTGCGTTCGGCAGGCACGTTTACCCGGATGAGATCCCGACTCAGGGCGTGACCGGCGTCACCGACGCAGACGCCGCCTGCGCCGCCGCGGCCGGCGGCAGCATCAAGCTCATCGGCTGGGGCAAAAAAACAGACGGCGCCGTATACGCGGGCGTATCTCCCATGCTGGTGCCGGCCTCTCATCTGCTCTCTCACGTAGACGGCGTATACAACGCGGCGGAGCTTCACGGCGATAAGATCGGCTCCGTTCTGCTCTACGGGCAGGGCGCCGGCAGAGACGCGACCGCTTCCGCCGTCGCGGCGGACGTACTCGACTGTATACGCCGCCCGGGCTTTGACCCGGCGTATTCCTGGGCCCCCTCAAACGGCGAACGGGTCGCGGACGGCGGCGTTCTGCCCTGCAGATTCTATGTGCGCGGTACGGCTGCGGATCCGGAAAAGGCGGCAGCGGCGCTCTCGGCCGCGCTCGGTACGCCGCGTTTTCTGAGCCGCGCCGGGGCCCCGGCGGACGAGCTCGCCTTTGTAACGGCGCAGCCGGCTCCGAAAGCGCATCTGCTCGAAACGCTCGGCTCGGTAACGGCCTTTGAAGCGCTGCGTATCTTCCCCGTTTTCGAAGGATGAACGCATGGATCTGATCGTAAAAAAATTTGGCGGCAGCTGCCTGCAGACGGACGAAGCGATGCGAAACGCCGCCGCCATCATACGGGATACCTGCCGCGCCGGCGCAAAGGTGATCGTCGTCGTATCCGCCCAGGGCGATACGACGGACCGTCTCCTTTCCCGCGCCCGCGCCATGGGAAAAGAGCCCTCCAGGCGGGAGCTGGACGTTGTGATGAGCGCCGGGGAACAGCTGAGCGCCTCTCTTCTGAGCATCGCCGCGGCGGAGGCCGGCGTTTCGTGCGTCTCTCTGCTCGGCTGGCAGGCGGGCATCACCACCAACTCCGCCTACGGCGCGGCCCGCGTGCAGAGTATAAATACGGAGCGCATCAAAAAAGAGCTGAGAACGCGCGACGCCGTGATCACGGCGGGTTTTCAGGGCGTGAACCGCGCCGGGGATATGACGACGCTCGGACGCGGCGGCAGCGATACGACCGCCGTAGCCCTCGCGGCCGCGTTCGGCGCGGAAAAGTGCGAGATCTATTCAAAGATAGACGGGATCTACACGGCGGATCCGGCGCTGGAGCCTGAATCCGTTAAACTCAGCGAGATCGATTACGCGGCGATGCAGGAGCTGGCGTTTCTGGGCGTTAAGGTGCTTAATCCCCGCGCGGTGGAGCTGGCGCAGAAATACGGAGTCGTGCTGGAGGTGCGTTCCGCCTTTTCACAGGCGGAAGGAACTTTGATCAGGGAGAATGCGGATATGGAAAAACTGCTGATCAGCGGCGTTACAAAAAAGAGCGGCGTGGCGCTCATACGGGTAGCAGGCGTACCGGACAGCGCCGCCGCGTTCGGTTTGCTGGGGCTGCTGTCCGACGCGGATATAAACCTCGACATCATTCTGCAGTCCTCCGGCGCGGACGGCGTCGGGGAGATCGCGTTTACGCTGGAGAAGGAAAACGCGCAGAGAGCGGTCTGTCTTATTAAAGAGAATGCCGGCGCGGGCCGGCTGACCGTGACGTGCGATCCGGAGGTCTCAAAGGTGAGCGTCGTCGGCACCGGGCTTCAGAGCCACCGGGGCGTGGCGCGCGCGATGTTCGGCGCCCTTTCCGAAACGGGCGTGAACGTGTTGATGATCTCCTCTTCGGAGCTCAGGATATCGGTCGTTGTAAAACAGGAGGAGGCGGACAGAACGGTCCGTGCGCTCCATCGCGTATTTATACACGCCTGATCCGAAAAAATAGGTTTTTTTGTGAAAAAGACTTGATTTTTTCCGTTATTTATATATTATATATAGTAAATAAGACTTTTTTGAATCGGATCGATCGAGATAAAACAGAAAGGAGCGTCTATATGGCAATGCAGTCGCCTGCTTTTTCTTTTGAGATCAAAAAGCTTCTCGGCGTGATCTCTAAGGGGTCCGGCGGATGGACGAAGGAGCTCAATCTCGTGAGCTGGAACGGAAAAGAAGCGAAGTTCGATATCCGCGACTGGGATCCGGATCATGAAAGAATGACCAAAGGGGTCACGCTTTCGGCAAAGGAACTCATCGCTCTGCGTGATCTGCTCAATTCCCTCGAAATCGAAGAATGAGCGAAAAAGAAGCACTTTCGATTCCCGATCGAAAGTGCTTTTGTCGTAGAGCGCCCATGAAAGGATAAAAAACGATGCGTACCGAAAGACCGGACCGTATCTACCGCTTTGACGCGGTGACGGATTCCACGAGCGTCAGGCTCAGAAACGACGTTCTGCGCGCGGAAGGCGCGTTCTACGCGGTATACGCCGCCGACAGACAGACGGCGGGGCGGGGCAGAGCGGGCAGAGCCTTTTTTTCTCCGGAGGGCGGCATATACTTTTCGGCTTCGTTTCCGTTTGAAAGAAGCGAGCCGGGGCTGCCGTGGATCACCCTGCTGGCCGGCCTTTGCGCCGCCGAGGCGCTTTCTCCCTGGCTCGGAGATAACGCGCGCGTCAAGTGGCCCAACGATCTGATGGTCGGGGATAAAAAGATCTGCGGCGTTCTGGCTCAGACCGTGTGGCGCGGCGACAGACCGACCGTTGTGCTCGGCGTCGGCGTCAATACGGCTCTGAGCTCTTCTCAGCTGCCGGAGGAGCTGGCCGGGCTCGTCACATCCTTCGCGATGGAGGGGCTGGCGCTGCCGGACAGGGAAGCCGTGATCCGGCGGACCGTATCCTTTCTTGACCGCGAGATCTATGAAAACGGCGCTCTTTCGGGCGATCTGCCCGGATTTGTGCCGAAGATCCGCGAAAAGGACTGGCTGTTCGGCAGAAGGGTCGCGCGAAAGCTCGCGAACGGCGAAACGCTGGTCGGAACGGCGGCGGGCATATCAGACGCGGGCGGACTGCTGCTTGATACCGGAACGGGGAA
>CADBOC010000179.1 GCA_902796175.1 Oscillospiraceae bacterium
AGCGGCGCGAATACCGCTTCGACCGCGACAGCCTGCTCTTCGGCGCTTACTGCTTCAGAACTGACGAGCATTACGAGTCGCTGCGGCAGTGGTTCAAGGACGCGGGCCTGCAGTTCGCCGTTTGCCTTTCGGGCCGGCAGTTAACGGAGGATGACTTCAGCTGGCTCGAAGAGAACGGCCTCGGCGTTTTCGCGCCGAATACCGAATACTACCGCGGTTTAAAGCGGGACTGCATCTGGGGGATCGATTACCGCGACGAGCCTGCCGCCGACCTGTTCGCGCCGCTGAACGCGGGCCTTAAAACCCTTTACGCGGAAGATGAAAACCGCTTTCCGCTGATCAATCTCTATCCCATGTACGCCAGCGGCGAGCAGCTCGGCGAAGAGACGGATCTGCTCTTTGCCGACGGCGAGAGCCCCTTCGACGCGTTCAACCGCGATTCCATCCGCTACCGCATGCACGTCTCCGATTATATCGGCACGGTGGATTCCGATATCGTGAGCGTGGATATCTACCCGCTGGACGTGGATCCCGGCACGGGCGAGCTGCAGACGTACCAATACTGGCTGCGGAATCTGGACATTCTGGCGGAGGCCTGCCGCGCGACGAACCGCGATCTCTGGGTCGTGACCCAGGCCGCCGGCAACAGCGTGGAGGAGGGCGGCGGCAAACGCTGGTGCGATACCGTGGAGGACCAGCGCTGGCAGAACTACGTCTCGATGGCCTTCGGCGCAAAGGCGATCATTTACGGCTGCTACTACACCGGTTGGTGGGACGACGCCTCGCACCTGATCGACAAAGACGGACGGCGTACCGATACCTATTACGCCGTCAAGCAGGCGAACGAGGAGCTGCGGCCCATTCAGTCCCTCTACGGCAAATATAAAAATCACGGAGCCGTGATGTATAACCGCCTGAATCCCAACGCCGCCGGGGCGAAGCTCGGTCTGACGAAGGTCGAAAAACAGTATAAGCCCGCGGTGCTCACTGCCTCTCCGCTGCTCTGCGGCTGCTTCACCGAAAAAGAGGGGACCGGCGGCGCTTATGTGTTCACCAATATGTACGAGCCGCAGTGCGGCAAAGAGGCGTCCTTTACGGCGGTCTTCCCGAACGCCGAACGCATCACGGTGTACCGCAAGGGCGAGTCTGAGGTGATCGAGGGCAATACCCTGAAAATGACGCTCGAAAACCGCGAGGGCGTGTTCGTCACAGTCGAAAACAGCGTGCCCGGGCCGATCTGCTGACCGCGCCGGACGCCCGCCGAACAAGCGTGCAGATCGGGGAGAATCGGCGTTTTTGGGCGTAACCGGTTCATTTCGTTCCCGATTTTACGCATTTCGTTCCAGAGGGCTTGATTTTCACCTTCTTCCGGTACTACTATGTCGTATAAAGACATACCCCGGCGATACAGAGGAGAAGAAAGATGAGAATTGCGATCTGCGACGATGAGGCGGCGGTGAGAACGGAGATGCGCCGCAGGATCTCGGCCTTCCTTGTGGAGAACAACCTGGCCTGCGAGATCCGGGAATTTGAAAAGGGCGGCGATTTTGTCGCCGTGAACGACCGGTTCGATCTGGTGTTCATGGATTATATGCTGCCGGACGGCAACGGCATCGACTTCGTCCGGCAGATCCGCGAGGTGAACCGCAGCCTGCTTGTGGTGTTCCTCACCGTTTACGCGGACCACGCCATCGAATCCATCCGGCTCGATACCTTTCGCTATCTGCTGAAGCCTGTTTCGGATGAGCTGCTGAATGAAGCGCTCGAGAGCTTTGTGACGCTCTATTCCTCCACCCGCAAGATCATTGTGCCGCTGGACGGAAAAACGCTGTATCTCGACGCCGACGACGTGATGTACATAGAGGCCGATAAAAAGTATTCGGTGGTGCGCACCGTGACGGGGCAGTACCTCTGCCAGAAGGGCATCAACGAGTTTTATACCGAGATCAACAACCCGCACTTTTTCCGGACGCACCGTTCGTACGTTCTCAACATGCGCTACGTTTCCAGCATTGAAAAAAAGACCGTTGTACTCACGAACGGCGAAAAGGTGATCTGCAGCGCGGGGAACTACGATGAATTTCTGAAAAACTACATGAGCTATCTGAAGTACGAGACCTGAGGGGGAAGAGGATATGCCGTACCCCTTGCAATTCCTGATTCTGGTCATGCACGATCTGCTGGCGCTCTCGTGCATGACGGCGCTGCTCTGGGCGGCGCGCGGATACCCGTTCAGGAGCCGCCGCGTCGGAGCGGCGGTTTTTGTGCTCTGCGGGATCGTCGCCGCGGGGAACGCCGCGCTGCTGCTGAGCGGCCGCGTTACCGCGCGGCTCGATACCGATTACCTGATCTACGGCGCGGTATCGCTGCCGTCGGTGCTGCTCTATCCGCTTTTGATCCTGCGGGTCAAAAAGCCCTTCACAAGCGCCCTCATCTGCCTGACTGTGAACGCGGGCATGGAGGGGCTTTTCAGCGTGCTGGGGTATCTGTTTGAGAACGTGGACCGCCTTTCCTATCATATATACGAATCGGCGTTCTGCGCGCTCGGCTACGCCGCCGCGGCGGCGTTTCTGGTCAGCGTCTCCAAAAACCGGGATCTGCAGATCGTGCGCAGCACCGTGGATCTGATCCCGCGCTGGCTTTACGGCGTCATACTGCTTTGCTCCTTTTCCTCCTTCTTCAGCGTGATGGGGGAGGATCCCTCCGTCTACCGCTTTGAGCGGGTGGCGGGGGCGCTCAGGGTCTTTGCGGTGCTGGGCGTTCTGCTCTTTACCGGCTGGTTCGTGCTGCGCGTTTTCATTCTGATGGCGCGGCAGAACCGCATCCTGCTGCAGCTGCAGGAGCAGCAGCTCAGCTATGAGCGCATGCTGCACTCCGACGAGCAGCTGCGGCGCTACCGCCACGACAGCAAAAACCACATGCTGGTGGTAACGGCGCTCTTAGGCGCGGGAAAAACGCAGGAGGCGACCGACTACCTGCAGCGAATCGGCGACGTTTCGGGCGTCGCGCAGCGGCGCGTTGTTACCGGCAATCTGGTGGTGGACGCCATTCTGAACAACAAGCTGCCCCTGGCGGAGAAGACGGGCGTGACGCTCGAATTCTCGGGCGTGATCCCCGAGCGCGGGATCGACGCGGCGGATCTTTGCACCGTGGCGGGCAACCTGACGGATAACGCCCTGCGCGCCGCGGCCGGAGCGCCGGAGAACAGGCGCTTCGTGCGCGTGAAAGCGGGCGTGCGCGGCGGTTTTTTCACGTTCAGCGTGACAAACGGCGTCGCTTACCCGGTAGAGATCAAAGGAAACCGTGTGCGTACGACCAAGGCGGACGCGAAAAACCACGGCATCGGCCTCAGAAACGTGGAAACAGCCGTCAAAAAGTACGGCGGCGCGCTGCTGCTTTCGGGGAACGCCGATACCTTTACGGCGGACGCGTCGATGAAGCTGAATGAAACGGAGGAGAACGGGATATGAAGAAAAGCATCTGCGCGGCGCTGCTTTCCCTGCTGTCTCTTGCGCTGTTTTTTGTGTGCGCCTCTGCGGACGAAACCGCGGAGCCGGTCGAATCCTATGGCGAAGCGGTGCTGTACGTTCGGCAGGCGCTTGTCGGCCGGCAGGAGCGCGCGCGCTTTCGCTACACGGGCGAGGACTTCGGCGCGCCGAAAACGGAGGATATCCTGGCCTATACCGAAAACGGCGCCGAGGGGGATTACCTGCGCCTGAGCTTTCGCGGGGGCTTCCCCGAGACGGCGCGGGATGAAGACGGCGTATATACCGTGACGGCCTCTTATTTTACGACCGCTGAGCAGGAGGCGGAGGTCGCCGCCCGGGCTTCGGAGCTGCTGACGGGCCTTACCGGCGAAACGCCGGAGGAAAAGGCGCTGTGGATCTATCAAACGCTCTGCGATACCGTGGCGTTCGATCTAGAAAACCTTTACGACGAGACGGTTTTATCGAAATATACAGCGTGGGGGGCGCTCGTCGAGGGCAAAGCCGTGTGTCAGGGCTTTGCGCAGCTTTACTACCGCCTCGCCCGTGAGGCGGGGATCAGCTGCCGCATCGTCGCAGGCAACCGAGACGGGGAGCCCCACGCGTGGAACATCGTGGAGAGCGGCGGCGTCTGGTACCATGTGGACGCCTCGAGCGGCGCGCAGCTGTTCGACCCGTCTCCCTATTTTATGCAGGAGTGTTTTTTGGGTTATTATATTGTTTATCACAACATGACCGCGCCGGAGATCATGGGCTATCCCTTCGAAGAGGACGTGCTGACCGGCATGGCGGGTCCGTCTTCGCTGTGGAAGTTCCGTATTTCAGACAGATCCCTTACGATATCAGGTTCCGGAGAGGTCGATATCGGCTGGGAGCGCCTCCGTAATCTGTTCAGCGGGGATGATATCCGAACGCTTACCTTCGCGGAGGGGATCACCGGGATCACAGGGGAGAATCAGATGTTTCTCTCGACCTTCGGAACGGTGTATATTCCCGCCAGCTTTGTTTCCTTTGACGAGAGGATCCTTGAACTGCGTACCGAGCCGGGTCCCGAGGCGTTTGTTGTGTCGCCGGATAATCCGGTCTTTACGACGGACGGAAAAAATCTGATACGCACCGCCGGGAAAGAGATCGTATGGGGAAACAGAGAGATCTCAATCCCCGCCGACGGAAGCGTGACGCGGATCGGCCGATGGGCGTTTCAGGCTGCAGAGCTGCCGTCCGGGGAGCTTGTGATCCCGGAGTGCATTACATCGATCGGGAAATGCGCCTTCCGGTTCTGCGACGGTATTGCCTCCGTTCGGCTCCTTGCGGCGCTTTCGGACCGGAGAGAAGACGACGTGAACGGTTTTGAGTACTGCCGGGGCCTTAAAAGCGTGACCGTGGGGGGCGCCTGCCGCAGGATCCCTCCTTTTATGTTCTTCTGCTGCGAGGGACTGACGGAGGTTGCTTTGGGAGAGAACGTAACGGAGATCGGCGAACAGGCCTTTGCGTACTGTGATAAACTGAAAACGATCGCTCTGCCCGACGGTTTGACGGATTTGGGGGAAAGAGCGTTTATCGAATGCCATGCGCTGATCCGGCTCGACCTGCCGGCCGGGATCGTCCGTGTGCCCGAATTGCTTTGCGAAGGGTGCGAATCGCTCGAAAGCGTCACCTTTTCGCCTCGGTCGGATTCCGTCGGACGAAACTCGTTTCGCCGGTGTGTAAGCCTTACCTCTGTCTCCCTTCCGGCGGGGCTGAAAACCGTGGAACCCGGCGCTTTCAGCGGGTGCGAAGGGCTGAAAGAGATCTTTTTGCCCGACAGCGTTGCCGAACTGGGGGAACGCGCGTTCGAAAACTGCGGTTCCGTTACGCGGATCACGCTGCCTGCAGGGCTTACCGTTGTTGCTGCGGCCCTTTTTTCCGGATGCCGTTCGCTTGAGACGGTTACGCTGCCCGCCGGGCTTGAACGGATCGAGAACGGCGCGTTTTACCGCTGCGGCTCTCTCACGGAGATATACATCCCCAAAACGGTTTCCTATATCGCGCCGGGGCCGTTCGAACGCTGCGCCGCGCTTCGCCGGATCGTTGTGGATCCGGGGTGCGAGGCTTACCGCAGCGATGAAAACGGCGTTCTCTACGCCTGCGGTCAGCTTGAGCGCATCGTACGCTATCCCTCCGCTCTGCCGGGATCGGTCTGGCGTATGCCTGAGAAGGGCGTCGAGATCGGCAAGCGGGCCTTTGAGGGAGCGGTAAACCTGGAAGAGGTATATCTCAGTTCCGACGGCGACGACCGATACTGCCCTCTGCTTGGCGAAGGGGCGTTTTTGGACTGCGAAAAACTGAGAACGGTCGGTTTTCCGGTGGGGGCGACGGCGTTCAGAATCCCTTCCGACTGTTTCATGAGGTGCGTTTCTCTGGAGCGGGTCGACCTCCCCGAAACGCTGGCAGAGATCGCGTATGCGGCGTTTTACGGATGCCAGAGTCTGAACAGCGTCAACATACCCGAAGGCTGCGGGCTGCAGAAGATCGATTCCTGGGCCTTTTCTTCCTGTGTTTCGTTGGAACAGATCGTGCTCCCCGCAGCGCTGCAGGAGATCGAGTCTTATGCGTTCTGCCATTGCGACGCACTGAAAACGGTTTACATTCCCCGGAACACAACCCGGATCTCGAATGCCGCGTTCGATTCGATCCCCGCAGGGCAGCTTACGCTTCTCGGCGGAGCCGGATCATACGCCGCCGCATTCGCCGCGTCTCACGGGCTGCGATTTTCGGCGGTTTGTTCCGTGACAAAGAACGAACATGCGCCGCGAACGGAGGCGGCCGCGGCGGCAACCTGCCTTCTGCCGGCGTATGCAGAGGGAGTCCGGTGTACGCTTTGCGGAGAATGGCTTTCGGGACATGAAGAGCTTTCGCCGGCGTTTGGACACGCCCCTGCCAGTCCCGTGCGCATCAACGAAACGCCCGCAAGCTGCTCCGTTGAGGGCGGTTATGACGCCGTTATCGTTTGTACGCGCTGCGGCGAAACGCTCTCGGTCGTCCATGAAAAAACGGAGGCGCTCCCGCATGCGGACGTAGACCGGAACGGCTATTGCGACGACTGCGGCGCGTATATCTGCCTGCACGAAGAGACCGCGCTCAGGAACAAAAGGGAAGTCACCTGTACGGAAAACGGCTATTCGGGCGACACGGTCTGCCTGATCTGCGGCGCGGTGGTTTCCTACGGCGAAACGGCGTACGCCCCGGGACATACGTCCACACTTACCGCCGCCGTACCGGCGACCTGCCTTGCTCCCGGTAAAACGGCCGGAGCCGTCTGCTCCGTCTGCGGCGAGGTGCTTCTGCCGGCAGGGATTCTGCCGGTTTCCGGCCATACGGACGCCGACGGGGACGGGTATTGCGAGCTTTGCTTTGCGCCGACGGGGTGCGGGGTCTACGGCGAAGTCGGGGATGGGGTATACTGGTATCTGGACCGTTCTGTCCTTTGGCTCACCGGCGCGGGAGAGGCGCTCGTTACGGGGGACGCGCCGTGGGAAGCGCACCGGGGCGGCTTTGACTGCGTTTACGTCAAGGAGGGCGTAACGGGCTTTTCCGGCGTTCCGTTTGCCGGGAAGGGCGATGCGCCGCTCGCCGTTTTCGCGCCGGAGGGCTCAGCGCTGCCGGACGCGCCGGAGGCGATCTTTTACGTCTGGAACGGGCAGACGGCGCTGCTTTCCCGCAGCGAGGCCCCGGCGTTCGACGTATACGGCCTCCTGAACGCGGCGTACGTTTTTTCTTCCGACCGCACGCTCTCCGCGCTGCGCTTTGATACGCTCCGTCTGCTCGGGGCCGACGGCGGAGATTATGTCGAATACGACGTTCTGACCGGCGGCAAGCTCGCAAGCGAAACGCATTACCGTCTGCCATCCGGCGCGCCGCTCGGCGATCTTACGTTCTCGCCGTACGGATATCCGAGCTTCAACGCCGCGCATGCATCGCTCGGCGACCGTCCGGAGCGCAACCTGATCCTCAGCGTCGAATGTGACGACCTTCTGCCGGCGGATCTGTCGCAGGGCGATATGCGCTATACGGAACAGATCGTTGTGCATTTTGTGGAGGATCCCGTATCGCCTGCCGAACCGCCGGAGGAGGAAAAGAATTTTGTTGCGCGCTTCGTTGACCGCGTTCAGGCCACCCTCGCAATGATCCTGGCGCTGTTCAAGCGGCTTTTCAAGCTCTTTCAGAAGTAAAAAACAGGGGAGAGGGCGCTTTCCCCTCTGAAATGGGGATCCCGGACGTTTGGCCGCGCCGGGATCCTTGATTTTTAAGACTTGTTCGTGCTATACTGAAGAAAAAACGGGGGAGAGAGGATGGAAGAACGGATTCTGCAGTTCGGCACGGGCAATTTTCTGCGCGGCTTTGCCGAGGAGATGATCGGGCGTATGAATCGCCTGGGGCTTTTTGACGGCGGCGTCGTCGCCGTGTCGCCCACGGGCTCGGGGGCGGCGAAGCGCCTGAACGACCGGGGCTGCCGCTACCACCTTGCCCTCAGGGGCGCTCGGAACGGCTTGCCGGTCGAACGGATCGAAGAAATAACCTGCATCAGCCGCGCCGTGGATCCCTACGCGGATTTCGACGCGTTTCTCGCGCTTGCTCAGATCCCGACGCTGCGCTTTGTGATCTCCAACACGACCGAGGCCGGTATCGTGTTCGACGAAAACTGCCGTTTCACCGACCGCCCGGCAGAAAGCTTTCCGGCGAAGCTGACGCAGCTGCTTTACCGCCGCTTTCAGGCGGGGCTCCCCGGCTTCGTGTTCCTGCCCTGCGAGCTGATCGACGACAACGCTTCGGCGCTGAAACGCGCGGTCCTCTCTTACGCGGCGCTGTGGGAGCTCGGCGAGGGCTTTGCCCGGTATATCGGGGCCGAGAACGAATTCTGCCCCACGCTTGTGGACCGCATCGTCTCCGGCTTTCCTGCCGATCCTGCCGAGCGGGATTCCCTCTTTGCCCGCATCGGTGAAAAAGACCCTCTCCTCGTCACGGCGGAGCCCTACGCGCTGTGGGCGATCGGCGGCGATCATGAAAAGGAGCTGCCGCTGGCCGCCGCCGGGTGCCCGGCGGTCTGGTCGGCGGACGTAGAAGCCCTTAAAAAGAGAAAGGTGCGCCTGCTCAACGGCGCGCACACCTCCGCCGTCTTTCTGTCGCTTCTGCTGAACATCGAAACGGTTGCCGAGTCGATGAGAGACAGTCATATGAACGCGTTTATTGATCATATGATTTTTCAGGTTGCGCTCCCGGTGCTCGGCGATACGCCGGAAAACCGCGCCTTCGCGAACGCCGTGCCGGAACGTTTTGCGAATCCCTTTATCCGGCACCGCTGGGCGGATATCGCGCTCCATTCGGTCAGCAAGTTCCGGGTGCGCGTGCTGCCGACCGTTTTTGAGTACCATGCGCTGTTCGGCGAATACCCGAAGGCGGCGGCGCTCGCCCTCGCGGCGCTGATCCGGTATGATCAGACGAACGCCTGCGCCGAGCCGGAGGCGGCGTTTATCCGCGAACACAGCGCGCAGGAGACGCTCTCAAACGGGGCGCTCTGGGGGCGGGAGCTCGGCGGCTTCGCCGACGCTGTCCGCCGGGCGCTGGAATTTACGGATATCAGGGAGGGGATCGCGTGGAGCCTTTCGTGATCGACGGCCGCGACAGCGTATTTGTGGACCTTGAAACCGGCCGGAAGTACGCGCGCCGCTTTATCGCGAAGGGGGAGGCGGTGATCAAATACGGCTGCCCCATCGGCGTCGCCCTTGCGGATATCGAAAAGAATGCATTCGTGCATACGCACAACCTCGGCACCGCGCTCGCGGGCGCGGGCGGGTACGAATATGAACCGAAGCCCTGCGCCCTCGCCCCCGCCGAAGCGCCGACGGTATTCGCCTATGAACGCGCGGACGGGCGGATCGGCGTGCGCAACGACGTGTGGATCGTGCCGACGGTCGGCTGCGTGAACGCCGCAGGCGAAGCGATCGCGAAGGAGACCGGGGCGTTTTGTTTTTCGCACCCCTGCGGCTGCTCGCAGCTCGGGGACGATCTGAAGCGAACGCAGCTGCTTTTACGGGGGCTGATCCTGCACCCGAACGCCGGCGGCGTGCTGGTGCTGGGGCTCGGCTGCGAGAACAACCGCATCGAGGATCTAAGAGCGCTGCTCGGCCCCTTCGATCCCGGCCGCATCCGCTTTTTGAAGGCGCAGGATGCGGCGGATGAGGTCGAAGCGGGGATCCGGACCGTGCGTGAGCTGCAGGGCCTGTCCGCTCTTGACAGGCGTACGCCGGTCAGCGCAGCGCGGCTGGTTCTGGGGCTCAAATGCGGCGGCAGCGACGGGTATTCCGGCATTACGGCGAATCCGCTCGTCGGGCGGGTGACGGACCGCCTGCTGGCCTCCGGCGGCGCGGCGGTGATGACCGAGGTGCCGGAGATGTTCGGGGCGGAGGCGGACCTGCTCTCCCGCTGTACAGACCGCGCCGTTTTCGACCGCGCCGCCGGCATGCTCAGCGGGTACAGGCGGTATTTTCTGGATCGCGGCGAGGGGCTCGGCGAAAATCCCTCTCCCGGAAACCGGGAGGGCGGCATTACGACGCTGGAGGAAAAATCCCTCGGCTGTGTGCGCAAGGGCGGCTCCGGCCCCGTGGCGGACGTGCTGGATTACGGAGATTTTGTCCGAAAGCCTGGCCTGAGTCTGCTGACCGGCCCCGGCAACGACATGATCGCCGTAACGAACCTGACGGCGGCGGGCTGCCATATGATCCTCTTTACAACGGGCAGAGGCACGCCGCTCGGGGGACCGATCCCTACCCTGAAGATCGCCTCCAACACGGCGCTGTGGAACAGAAAGCGCCGCTGGCTCGATTTTAACGCCGAGGGCGGCTCGGCGGAGGCGCTCTGGCGGCTCACGCTCGAAACCGCCTCCGGGAAGCCCGCCGCAAACGAACAAAACGGCGCCCGCGCCGTCGCGCTGTACCGCGACGGCGTGACGCTCTGATCGAACGAAAGGAGTTTTGAATCATGAAAACAGACGGTGCGCTCGGTTTTCGCGCCGATCCCGCCGCCGCCATGCCGCTGATCGCCGCAAGGCACAGCGTACGCAGATTCACGGGGGCGCCGATCGAGCAGGAGCGGCGGCAGGCGCTGGATCAGGCCCTCGCGGACCTGAACGCGGAGAGCGGCCTTCATATGCAGGCGGTCTATGACGAGCCTGTCTGCTTTGCCTCCCGCCTCGCGAAGTACGGGCATTTTGAAAACTGCGCGGATTATATCGCCCTCGTCGGCAAAAAAGCGCCCGATCTTGAGGAACGGTGCGGTTATTACGGAGAATTGGCCGTGCTTGCCGCCCAGTCGCTCGGTCTCAACACCTGCTGGGTGGCGCTCACGCATGGCAAAAGCCGCGCCGGGGTCGGCCGGGGAGAGAAAGAGGCGATCCTGATCGCCCTGGGGTACGGGCGTACGCAGGGGCACGAGCGCCCCTCAAAGCCCTTTGACGGGGTGAGCGACG
>CADBOC010000180.1 GCA_902796175.1 Oscillospiraceae bacterium
AAACGCCGGTCACGACCGTAAGTCTTCCCTTCGGAAATCGGACGGCCAGGGGCTTTACGGTATGGATAGAGTCTGTAGAGAGGGATATGCCCCCCTCGGCAAAGAGCGCGCCGCCGCCTTTACCGGCGCCAAGACGCCGCTCTCTGAGATACGGCCCGATCACGCTGGCGGGGTGCGCGGCAAGCTCCCCCGGCGTACCGGCGGCAAGGAGCCGCCCCCCGTCCTTTCCCGCGCCGGGGCCAAGCTCAAGGATATAGTCGGCCTGCCGCAGCACGTCCGTATCGTGGTCCACCAGCAGCACGGAGTTGCCGTCCGCCGTCAGATCCCGCATCACGCCCGCAAGGCCGACGAGATTCGCCGGGTGCAGGCCGATGGAGGGCTCGTCCAGCACGTACAGCACGCCCGTGGTGCGGTTGCGCACCGCTCTGGCCAGCTGCATGCGCTGCCTCTCGCCCGTTGAAAGCGTGGAAGAGGCGCGGTCCATCGAGAGATAGCCGAGCCCCAGCTCCATAAGCCTTTGGGCGGTATCGAGAAAAGCCTCCGCGATACGCTCCGCCATCGGGCGCATCTCCGCCGGCAGGGTACCCGGCATTGCTTTTACCCACTCAGTCAGCTCTGAGAGCGGCAGCGCACAGACCCTGTCGAGCGTCATGCCCGCGAGCACCGGCGCTCTGGCCGCCTCTGACAGGCGCGTGCCGCCGCAGGCGGAGCAGGTCTCCTCCTTCAAAAAGCGTTCCACGCGCTTCATGCCCTGCTCGTCCTTTACCTTGGCAAGGGCGTTGAGCACGGTGTTTACGGCGCTGTAGTAGGTGAAATCCATCTCCCCGGCGCTGACCGAATCCGACCCCTTTTTGGGCCGGTAGAAGATGTGTTTTTTCACCATGGGGCCGTCGTAGACGATCTGTTTTTCCTCTTCGGTCAGATCGCGGAAGGGCACGTCCGTGCGCACCCCCATGGCGCGGCAGACGTCCGTCATCAGCGACCACATCAGCGTGTTCCACGGCGCGACCGCCCCCTCGTCTACCGAAAGGCTCTCATCCGGCACAAGGGTCGCGCGGTCCACGGTGCGCACCGCGCCCGTGCCGCCGCATTCGCGGCAGGCGCCCTGCGAGTTAAAGGCGAGCTCCTCCGCGCCGGGCGCGTAAAAGCCCTCGCCGCACACGGGGCACACGATCTGCTTTTCCGCGGCAACGGCGAGCGAGGGCGGCGTCATATGCCCGTTCGGGCAGCGGTGCGAAGCCAGCCGCGAAAACATCAGCCGCACGGAATTGAGCAGCTCCGTGGACGTGCCGAAGGTGGAGCGGATCCCCGGCACGCCGGGGCGCTGCCGCAGGGCGAGGGCCGCCGGCACAAAGCGGACCTCGTCCACCTGCGCCCTCGCGGCCTGGCTCATGCGCCGCCGGGTATAGGTGGAGAGCGATTCCAGATACCGGCGCGAGCCCTCCGCGTACACGACGCCGAGCGCCAGCGACGATTTTCCGGAGCCCGATACCCCGGCTACGCCGACGATCCCACCAAGGGGGATATCGACGTCGAGATCCTTCAGATTGTGCACGCTGGCCCCGCGCACTTCTATGTGATCCGGTTTTGGTTTGCGGTCGCTGTTCATCATCAAAGCCTCTTTTCCCTTTTGCCGCAATCTTACCACATCCGCCGGTTTCAGACAAGCAAAATCGGTAAAAACAGAGAAAAAAAACCTGTACATAAGAATCAGCGGTTGATTCCTGTATAAGAATATGTTAGAATGACAGAAAAAACGGAGACAGTGAGGATATGAGAAAAACAAAGATCGTCTGCACCATCGGCCCCGCGACGGACGCCGATGGGGTGCTTGCCGCCATGATGCGGGCGGGCATGAACGTAGCCCGCTTCAATTTCAGCCACGGCTCCTACGGGGAGCACACCCGCCGGTTCGAGCAGATCGCCGCCATGCGCGACGAGCTCGGCATACCGGTGGCGACGCTGCTCGATACCAAGGGGCCCGAGATCCGTCTCGGCACATTCAAAAACCCCGAGGGCGTCGAGATCCGCGAGGGGGATACGTACACCCTCACGACCAGACCCTGCGAGGGCGACGAAACGGTCAGCCACATCACCTACGACGGGCTGCCGGCGGACGTCGGCCCCGGCTCCGCGATCCTGATCAACGACGGACTGATCTCCCTGAAGGTGCGCGAGGTGGTGGGCGACGAGATCCGCTGCGTCGTGACCGACGGCGGCCGCCTGACGGACCGCCGCGGCGTGAACGTGCCCGGCGCAAAGCTGCGCATGCCCTACCTGTCGCAGCGCGATATGGACGACCTGCGCTACGGGCAGCAGATGGGCTTCGATTTCATTGCGGCCTCCTTCTGCCGCAGCGCGACGGACGTTACCATCATGCGCAATTTTTTGGACGCGATCGGCTGGAAGGACGTTAAGATCATCGCCAAGATCGAAAACGCCGAGGGCGTGAAAAACGCGGATGAGATCATCGCGGCGGCGGACGGCGTTATGGTCGCCCGCGGCGATATGGGCGTGGAGGTCCCCTTCGAGCAGATCCCCGCGATCCAGAAAACGATCATCAAAAAGGTATATATGGCGGGCAAGATCGTCGTCACCGCCACCCAGATGCTGGAATCCATGATCCAGAACCCGCGTCCCACAAGGGCGGAGATCACGGACGTGGCGAACGCCATCTACGACGGCACCTCCGCCATCATGCTCTCAGGCGAATCGGCGGTCGGCCGGCACCCGGTGGACGCGGTCAAGATCATGGCCCGCATCGCCGAAACGACGGAGGCCGACATCGACTACAGGAGCCGCACGCAGAACATCGCGCCTTCGAACGGCGGCAAAACCATCACCGAGGCGATCTCGGACGCCACGGTCACGACCGCCCACGATCTGAACGCCGCCGCCATCATCGCCGTGACCAAGAGCGGCACCACCGCCCGCATGATCTCGAAATACCGGCCCGATACGCTGATCGTGGGCGCTACGACCAGCGAAAAGGTCTGGCGGCAGCTGGCCCTTTCGTGGGGCGTTCTGCCGGTGCTGTGCGAAGAGATGAACAATTCCGACGCGCTCTTCGCCCACGCCGTTTCAAGGGCGTTCGCGAAGGGGGCCGTAAAGCCCGGCGACATCGCCGTGATCACGGCGGGGCTGCCGCTCGGCATCTCGGGCACCACCAACATGCTGAAGGTCCAGGTTGTTGAGGCCCCGGCGGCGGAGGCATGATCTACCCGCTGTTTTTTCCCCGTTTTCGCTGCCGAGCCGGGCGCTGCCGCCATACCTGCTGCGCCGGGTGGGAGATAACGGTGGACGCCGCTTCGGCCGAGCGCTACGCCATGCTGCCCGGGGCGCTCGGGCAGGCGCTCAGAGAAAACATCCTTCAAACGGAGGAGGGCGCGTGCTTCCGTCTGACGAAAGAGGGCCGCTGCCCCTTTCTGACCGAAGAGGGCCTGTGCCGTCTGATCAGCGAGGGCGGCGGGGAGCTGCTCTGCGACGTCTGCCGGGAGCACCCGCGCTTTTACGGGGAGGTCGGCGGCAAAACGCTGGCGGGGCTGGGTCTGAGCTGCGAGGCGGCGGCGGCGCTGGTACTGCGGAACCGACCGCTGCGCTTTGCAGACGCGGATACAGGCGAGGTTTATGCCTTCGGCGCGCTCAGCCGGGCGCTCGGCGTGGAGCTGCCGCGTCAGGCGAAGCGGTACGTACCGGTAACGGACCCCGTGCGGCTTCGGGATCTCAGAGATCTGCTTCTTGAAGCGGAGCCGATCGACGAAGAATGGGGGCCCTCGGTACGCGCGTGCTTTTCCCACCTGCCGGGCCTTGGCGGCGCGGCGGCGAAGCTCACGCGGATCGAAGCCGGCCGCGCGCAGAACCTCTACGAATACATCTTCTACCGCAGGCTGCCGGACGCGCCTGCCTGCGGCGTTCACGCCGCCGCGCGTTTCGCGCGGCTGAGCGTGAGCTACATCATGATGCAGACCCTGCTCACCGGCAGCCTGACCGAAAGCGCGCGCCGCTGGAGCGAAGAGATCGAGTACAGCGACGTGAATACGGCGCTGCTGCTGGAGCGGTTCCGGGGAATGGAATAAAGTTATAAAAGACGAAAGATGAAAGACGAAATCGGGCGCTGCCGGCGGCATTTTAAACGGAAGAAAGGAACCGCCATGCGCCCCGGAGGCGTTGCCTGTCAGGCTGATCAAAAAAACAAGGATCTCTATACAGAGATCCTTATTTTTATACGCATTTGATCCGGTCAGCCGTTGCGGATATCCGCGCCGAGGACCTTGGAAAGCCGTTTGACGACGGCGTTCGCCACAGCCTCGATCTCGGCGCCGGTGAGGGTCTTTTCGTCGGAGGCGATCTCAAGGCGGATCGTGACGGATTTTTTGCCCTCGGGGATCTGCTTGCCCTTGTATTCATCGATGAAACGGACGGCCCGCAGCAGCTCATGCCGTTTCTCGCGCAGCGCCGCGAGGATATCCTCCCAGCGGACCATCGAATCCACGAGAAGAGAGAGGTCGTAGTCGTTTTTCGGGAACTCGCTCACGCGGGCGAAGCGGTTCGTGCGGGATTTGAACGGCACAAAGCGGCTCATGTCGAGCTCCGCCAGCACGGCGGAACACACCTTGACGCCGCAGGCAAGCGCCGCTTTTTTGGAGAGCAGACCGAACGCGCCGATCCTCTCGCCGTTCAGCAGAATATTGAGCCATGCGGTGTCGTCCGCCCAGCAGGGCTTTTCGAGCTTCTCAAACGTAAAGCCCTCCATGTGCGTATAAGAGGACATCTGCTCCAGCACGCCCTTGGCGCGGCGGAAGAGCAGCGCGGCGGCTTGCGGCGCGCCGCAGAAGGCCAGTCCTAAATGCTTTTTCTGCCCCGGCAGGCTCTCGCCGCGGTAGGTCTCGGTATAATCGGAATCGGTAAAGACCATCGCCTCCTCAAAGATATCGAAGGCGTCGAAGTTGCGCTCGTTCTTCACGATGGCCTTGCAGATGTTCGGCAGCAGCGAGCAGCGGATGTATTTTTCCTCCGGCGACGGCGGGGTCGCGAGGGCGAGCAGGGGCGCGTTTTCCGGCAGAATGGCGCGCACGAACTCCTCGCTCATCCACGGGTAGGTAAAGATCTCCTGCATGCCGCAGCGGAAGGCGAGATATTCCTTGACGCGGCGCACCAGATCGAAATCGAGCTGGTTGATCGCGCCGTCGAAGGTGGCGGTGATGGAGGTCGGCTCAAAATTCTCGTAGCCGACCATACGCGCGACCTCTTCCATGATATCCGCTTTGATGGAAACGTCGCCGGTGGAGCGCCAGGTGGGCACGGTGATGTGCATGCCGGTCTCGGAGAAATCGACCGTAAAGCCGAGCGCCCCGAGCTTTTTGCTGATCTCCTCCTGCCCCACGCGCTTGCCGAGGCGGCGGTCGAGCCAGTCGAAGGATACGTCGATCTCATTGCCGGCGAGGGGCTTCGGGAAGCAGTCCGTAAAGGCCGTAACGCGCATCTCGGGGTAAAGCTCGGCGAAGAGCGCCATGCACATGGCAAGACCCTGGTCGCAGCGCTGCGGGTCCACGCCCTTTTCGTAGCGGGAGGAGGCGTCGGTGCGGTTGTCGTAGCGCAGCGCCGTGCGGCGCACGGAACGCGCGTCGAAATTCGCGACCTCCAGAAGCACGCTCTCGGTCCCGTGCAGAACGCTGTCCTTCGCGCCGCCCATCACGCCGGCGACGCCGACGGGGCCTTCGGCGTCCGCGATCACCAGATCGTCTTCGGTGAGCGCGATCTCTTTGTCGTTGAGCAGGCGAAGCGTCTCCCCCGCTTTCGCGGTACGCACCTCAAAATGATCGACGATGTGCGTCGCGTCATAGACGTGGGTCGGCTGACCGGTGGCGAGCATCACGTAGTTCGTTACGTCCACCAGCGCGTTGATCGGCCTGAGCCCCACGCGCCAGAGCCGGCTCTGCATCTCAAACGGCGAGGGCTTTACGCCGAGGCCCTCGAGCCTTACGCCGATGAAGCGCGGGCTGCGGTCCGGGTCTTCGATCCGAACGTCAACGGGGACCGTTACGTCCGTTTTAAACGGCTCGATGGGTTTCAGCGGCAGGTCGTAGAGAGCCGCGAGCTCCCTTGCGATGCCGTAATGGCCCCAGAGATCGGGGCGGTTCGTCATGGATTTGTTGTCGATCTCAAGGATCACGTCATCAAAGCCCAGCGCCTCGGCGATCGGCGTACCGGCCGGCGCGTCAAAGGCGGAAAGATCGACGATCTCGCGCTCGTCCGCCGCGGGGAAGAGCTCCGCAAGGCCGATCTCGGAGGCGGCGCAGATCATGCCGTAGCTCTCAACGCCCCTGAGCTTCGTCTTTTTGATCTCAACGGGCTCCCCTTCGCCGTGCCAGCGCACGAACGCGCCGGGAACGGCCACGGCCACCCGCATGCCGACGGCAAGATTCGAGCCGCCGCACACAATGTCCTTCGGCTCCCCTTCGCCGAGATCCACGGAGCATACGCGCAGTGAATCGGCGTTCGGGTGCGCCTCCACGGCGGTCAGCACGCCGACCAGAATGTTCTTAAAACGGTCCGCCAGGTTTTCGGCTCCCTCCACCTCCACGGTGGACATCGTAAGGTCGTAAGAAAGGCGGGTGAGATCCAGATCGGCGGGCAGATCCACGAAATCCCGGATCCATTTCAGAGATAATTTCATTGTTTCGTTTCCTCCTTCTTACCGGAACTGCTTCAGGAACCGCAGGTCGGCGCTGTGGAACAGGCGCACGTCGTCTACGCCGTAGCGCATCATCACAAGGCGGTCAAGGCCGATGTTCACATAGAAGCCGGTATATTCGTCGGGGTCGAGCCCCGCAGCCTTCAGCACGTTCGGGTGCGGCGTGCCGCCGGGCATGATCTCGATCCAGCCCACGTGCTTGCACACGCTGCAGCCCTTGCCGCCGCATACAAGGCAGCCCATGTCGATCTCAAAGCCCGGCTCCACAAAGGGGAAGAAGCCAGCGCGCATACGCACGGGCACGTCCCTGCCGAAGACCTTCGAAAGAATGCTTTTGATCATCACCTTGCCGGCGGTGAAGGTGAAATCCTTGTCGACGATCAGCGCCTCGTACTGGAAGAAGGCGCGCTCGTGGCGGGCGTCCGTCGTCTCGTTGCGGTAAACGCGGCCGGGGTAGACAAAGCGGTAGGGCGGCTTGTGGGTGAGCATATAGCGCACGGAATCGCCGGTGAGATGCGGACGCAGGCAGAGCTTTTCGGCCGCGCTGCCGGAATCGTGCCCGGCGAGCCAGTAGGTATCCATGCTCTCGCGGGCGGGATGGTTCGGGGGGAAATTGAGGTTATCGAACGCGTAGTACTCGCTCGAGATCTCGGGACCCGAGAAGATCTCAAATCCCATGGAGCGGAACGCGTCGTTTAAGTCGTAGCACATCTGCGTAATGGGGTGCAGCCCCCCTGCGGGCGGCTGGATCCCGGGCAGCGTCACGTCAAAATCCGCCGGGATCGCGGTCGCTTTGAGCATGAGCTCTTCGCGTCTCGCGTCGATCTCAGCGGTAAGGCGCGCCTTTACCATATTGACGGCCTTGCCCATTTCGGGGCGCATCGCGGCGACGAGCTTCGGGATCTCTTTGAGCATACCCGTAACGCTCCCCTGTTTGCCGAGCAGCGCGCTTTTGATCTCCTGCAGCTCGGCCTCGCTCTGGGCGTTCATGATCCGTCCGAGTCCTTCCTGCAGCAGCTGATCGAGTTTTTCTTTCATAAAACATCCTCGCCTCTGATAAAATATATATAGATGTTTATACCATAATCGCGCCGCATTGTCAACCGTTGAAAAAAATACAAAAAACAAAAAAAGAAGGTATGCAAACCGGCCGCCGTGTGATATAATACGAAAAATCGATATAAGGGAGACCGTTCCGTATGATCTGCAATACCGTACTCGAAGCGGTGGGCGGCACGCCGCTCATCCGCCTGAACCGCATGCCCGCCCCCGGCAGCGCCGAGATCCTTGTTAAATTCGAGGCGCTGGGCGTGGGCGGTTCCATCAAAACGCGCACCGCCCTCAACATGATCGAGCAGGCCGAGCGCGCCGGTCTCATCAACAAAGACACCGTGAGCGTGGAGCCGACCAGCGGCAACCAGGGCATCGGTCTCGCGCTCGTCGGCGCGGTAAAGGGCTACCGCGTGATCATCGTGATGCCCGATTCCGTGAGCGAGGAGCGCCGCAAGCTGGTGCGTCATTACGGGGCGGAGGTCATTCTGATCCATGACGACGGCGACATCGGCCGCTGCATCCAGCAGTGCGTGGACACGGCGCTGGAAATGGCTGCGAAGGATCCGCGCGTCTTCGTGCCGCAGCAGTTTGAAAATCCGAACAATACCTTTGCGCATAAGTATTACACCGCGCTTGAGATCCTTGAGCAGACCGCAGGCCGCATTGACGGATTCTGCTCCGGCATCGGCACCGGCGGCACCATTACCGGCATCGGTGAAACGCTCAAATCGCAGTACCCGCATATGGAGATCTGGGCTGTTGAGCCGGAGCATGCCGCGATCCTGGCCGGCGGAACCGTCGGCACCCATTTGCAGATGGGCATTGGTGACGGCATTATCCCGACGATCCTGAACCGGGAGATCTATGACCACATCCACATCGTCACCGATGAGGATGCCATCCGCACCGCACAGCAGCTTGCCTCGATGGAGGGCATCATGTGCGGTATTTCGAGCGGCACCAATGTTGCAGCTGCCCTGAAGCTCGCTGAAAAGCTCGGTGAGGGCAAGACCGTCGTGACCATTCTGCCCGATACCGCCGAGCGCTATTTCTCCACGCCGCTGTTCGGGGAATGACCCCCTGAGCCGATTGACATTTTCATCGCTCCGTGTTATAATAAAACTGATTTTTTACAAAACATGTCAAACGTCATGCCCCTGACAATACAGAACAGGACAGAGAACAGGAGTGATACAGATGAATGAGCGCAGGAAACGAATTTTCAGCAGCCCGAACCTGATCTATTCCATGATCCTGCTGTTTGCGGGAACGATCATCATGGGACTGGTCATGATGCAGAATTCCAAGATCGCCATGCGCGAGCAGATCTCCCAGAGAATGCTGGATATTACCAATACTGCCGCCTATATG
>CADBOC010000181.1 GCA_902796175.1 Oscillospiraceae bacterium
GTTCCGAAACAGGGATCCCCGAACGCGCCGTTCGGAGATCCCTGTTTTTTCCGTATATTCGCGTTCCGCCGCCCTTCGTTCAAACCGCCTTCAGCGCGTTTTCGAAATCGGCGATCAGGTCTTCGGCGTTTTCAAGCCCCACGCTCACGCGCACCAGATCGTCGTACACGCCCGCGGAACGCTTCTGTTCAGGAGAAGCGTGCGCGAAGATCGTGGAGGCGGGGTGGATCGCCAGCGTTTTCGTATCGCCGATGTTGGAAACGAGCTTCGCGTATTTCAGCGCGTTCAGCAGACGGAACGCCGCCCCCCTGCTGCCGGTACGCAGCGTAATTACGCCCCCGGCCATGCCGCCGGTCATCTGCCGCGCGGCGATCGCGTGATCGGGGTGAGACGCCAGCCCCGGGTAGCGCGCCGGAACGCCCTTTTCCTCCAGAAACCGGGCCAGCCGGAGCGCGTTTTCGCTGATCCGCTCCATTCGCAGGCAGAGCGTTTCAAGGCCGGTCAGGTTCAGAAACGCGTTCACCGGGGAGAGACACGCGCCGATATCCCGCCACACGGCGTTCTTCAACCGCGCCGAAAAAGCGCCCTTTCCGTAGCGCAGGTATTCCCCGAGCGCCGGAAAACGGTCCGCGTTCCACGGAAAGGCGCAGCCGTCCACGATCACGCCGCTGATCGCGCTGCCGTTTCCGTTTATGTATTTGGAGGAGGAGTGGATCACGATATCCGCCCCATACTCCAAAGGCCTGAGCAGCGCGGGGGTTACGGTGGTCGCGTCCACGATAAGCGGCACGCCCCTGCCGTGCGCGGCCTTCGCCGCAGTGGCGACGTCCAGCACCCGCAAGCCGGGATTGCTGACGGCCTCGGCGAACACGGCCTTCGTGCGTTCCCCGATCGCGGCGGCGAGCGTCTCCTCCGTCAGGCGGTCAACGTACTTCACGCGCACGCCGAAGGGCGCCAGGTCGCGGAACAGATCCAGCGTTCCGCCGTATACCCCGGAAGCGGAGACGATCTCATCCCCGGCGGAGAGGAGGTTCATAAGCGTTACGGCGATCGCAGCGCTGCCGGAGGCGCAGGCCGCGGCCATCACGCCGCCCTCCGCTTCGCACATTGCCGCCTCAAAGGCGGCGACGGTGGGGTTGCCGAGGCGCGTATAGAGAAAGCCCGGCGCTTTTCCCGCGAACTGCGCCTCCATCTCCTCCGCCGTCTCCCGGCAAAAGGCCGAGGTCTGAAAAACCGGCGGCAGCGTCGCGCCCCAGGCAAACGTCCCGGCGTCGGGATGCAGCAGTCTTGTGGCTGGCCCCGGTCCCGGACGGGCAGGATCCCTGTTTTCCATTTCGCGTCAGAATCTCCTTTTTTCCGTTCTGTCTATGCCGACGGGGATCCCATCCTGGATTACGACGGTAAGCGTGCCGTATCTCATGCCGCCGCGCAGCTGCGTTTCCACCTCGCGCAGGCATTCCCGGATCGCAGTCTCCCGCTTTTCCTCCTGTTCCTTCGACCGTTCCATCGGCCGGATCCCTCCCTTGCGTTTTTTCAGATGAACAGACTCATATCCGATCTTTCCCCGGCGCCGAGAAAGGTGGCCACGCCCCCGAGCTCAACGCCGTCGATCAGCTCCTCCCGCCGGATGCCCATAATATCCATGCTCATCTGGCAGGCCACGACCTTCACGCCGTGGGCGATTGCGTCCGCGATCAGCTCCTCCAAAGAGCTGATGCCCTTCTCCTTCATGATCCCGCGGATCATCCTTGCGCCCATGCCGCCCATGTTCATACGCGAAAGCCCCAGCTTTTTCGTGCCGCGCGGCATCATCAGGCCGAACATTCGCTCGACCGGGGATTTTTTTACCTTTACCCGTTTCGGTCTTCTGAGGATGTTGAGCCCCCAGAACGTGAAGAACATGGTCACGTTCCGGCCCATGGCCGCCGCGCCGTTCGCCATGATGAACGCCGCGACGGTTTTATCGAGATCGCCGCTGAACACCACAAAGTTCTTATCGTTGCCCGGCGCCGGAGCCTGCCGCCCCGGGGCGGCTTTTTCGATCTCGGCCGAGATCAGCCCGGGCTTTGCTTCGAGCCTTACAAGCCGGTTGCCGGTGCGTTCGCACCATACGGCGATATCGGAGGCGAAGGCGTCCTCCGTGGCCTCTGCCTGAACGCGGTCGCCCGCGCTTAAAGACCGCAGCGTATCGGCGACCTTTACGATCGGCCCGGGGCATTTAAGACCCTTCGCGTCCACAAAAACGGTCACGGCGGGCTTTTTCGCGGGAGCTTCCTTTTCCGCCGCATCGTCCCCGGCAGAAACGGACAGGGCCGCGAGCGCCCGGTATCCGCCTTCCACGCTGAAAGCCGTATAGCCGCGCTCCGCCAGGATCGCCGCCACCTCTTCGCTGAGCTCTCCGGTGCGGCAGAGCACGTAGACCGGTTTATCCGACGGGATCTCGTCGAGCCCCTTCGGGAAGGCAGAAAAGGGTACGCTGACCGCGCCTTCGACCGGATGCACCAGGATCTCATCCGGCTCACGCACGTCCACAACCGTGACGCGCGCCGGCTCCAGCGCCAGAAATTCAGCCGCCGAAGCGGTCATTCCTTCATCTGACATGGTTATTCCTCCGTTATAACAAGCGTTTCTTCCTCAGCCGTGCCGTGCTCGATGTGAAAGGCTCTCAGTACGGGCGCTTCTCCCGCCAGCGAAAGGATCATATAAACGGCGGCGGAATCGAAGGCAAGCCGTTTGTCCTCCCCGCTCGGTCGGGCCGGCGTCTCGGGGTGGGAATGAAAATTCCCGAGGGGCGTTAAGCCCAGCGCGCGCATCTCCCTGATCGCCGCGACCTGCTCGCGCGGATCCATGGAAAAGTGCTCCGGGCTATGGTCGGCGTTCGTCAGCGGAAAGACCGCCTCCACGTTCTTATCCCCATCGGCGGTCACGGTACCGCCGATCAGTCCGCAGGCCTCCTCCGGCAGGCAGGCCCGCGCGTGTAAAACGATTTTTTCCGCGTCGCGGCGTTTTAAGCGGATCACAGCTCCAGATCGCAGTCGGGCCGGTCGTAATCGACGAGCCGTGTGATCGTCGGATGATCGGAACAGACCGCGCACTCCTTATCCTGTTTGATGTTGACCGTGTGGAACGCGTTTCTCAGCGCGTCGTACATCAGGAGCTTTCCCGTGAGCAGCTCCCCCGCGCCGGTGATGTACTTGACAGCCTCCAGCGCCTGCAGGCAGCCGATCACCCCCGCCATCGCGCCGATGACGCCGGCCTGCCGGCAGGTGGGGACAGCGTCCTTCGGCGGCGGATCCCGGAACACGCAGCGGTAGCACGGCCCCTGCCCCGGAACGTAGGTCATGAGCTGTCCCTGAAACCGGATGATGCCGGCGTGGGTAAAGGGCTTGCCCGCCATCACGCACGCGTCGTTGATCAGAAACTTGGCGGGAAAGTTATCGGTGCCGTCCAGCACGAAATCGTAATCCGTAAGGATATCCGCGATATTATCGGAATAAATGAATTCCCGGTAGGTCCGGACCGTGATATCGGGGTTGATCGCCAGCATCGTCTCTCTGGCGGATTCCACCTTCGGCTTTCCGATGTCGTTCACGGTATGGATCACCTGCCGCTGCAGATTGGAAAGATCCACGTCGTCCGCGTCCGCGATTCCGACCGTGCCGACCCCGGCCGCCGCAAGGTACATCGCCGCCGGCGCGCCGAGGCCCCCGGCGCCGATGATCAGCACCTTTGCGCCGAGAAGCTTCTTCTGCCCCCTTACGCCGACCTCCTTTAACAGGATATGTCTGGAATACCGTTCCAGTTGTTCATTGGTGAACGCCATATCCGCCGCCTCCCATAAAGTATACGAATTCTATGCGGTCGCCCTCTTTGAGCGCGACCGAAGCAAAATCGCCGAATTTGATATAATCCTCGTTCACGACGGCGGTCACGTAAACCGGGTTTTCCACGCGCTCCGTCTCGGCGACCTCCTTGAGCGTTGCGCCGGGGCGGTACTCCTTTTTCGCGCCCGCGATCCAGATCGTCATGCTTTGCTCCTCCTTTTAATCCCTATTAATCAGATAGGTTTAGTTTGCATTCAGGATTTTACAACAGAAAAACCTAAATGTCAACCCCTATTTTACTTTTTTGAAAATTTCGTACAGTCGGCAAAAAAAAGGTTGACAAACGCTTGTTCGTGTGATAATATCTAATTAACCTATCGGTTTAATAGGTAATGCACATCCAAACAAATAAACAAAGAAAGGAAACACCATGTACGGATCCATCCGCGCCCCGCGGCGAATGCGCCGATGTAAAAACATAACAGAAAACACAAAAACAAAGCCTGACTTAACGGATAAGAGGGATAAAAAACATCGTTCCCCTGTTCGTTGAGTCTTTTTTTATCGTAACCTTATATAAAGAAAGGATCCTGCGCCATGCTTATCAAAACAAAAAAGCCGCTTGCGTTTCTGTTCACACTGTTTCTTCTTTTCTCCGCGCTCCCGCTGCCGGTCCTCGCGGCCGAAGGAGATCGGGAGACCGTAACGACGATCACGGCCTATGAACAGACCGGCACGGACGGCTCCCGCCTTACGGCCTCCATCCTCGTCACCGACAAAAACGGCGTCCCCGTTCCGGGAGACGGCAGCTCCGCCTATAACGTATACCTGCATATCGGTTCCGGCAGCAGCGGAACACGCCTTGGGGCCGACGGCACGGCCATGCTTGCCCGCTCCGTCGGGACAAAGACCGCCGAGCTTGAGGTATGGGCCGAATTCCGGGGGCTGGATGGCTACGCCGCCTCCGAAAGCGAACGCTTCACCCTGAGCGTGGTAAAGCCCACGCTGACGGTTTCGCATACCGATTCCGAAAAGAACCGCGCCAACGGCGCCATCGCCGTAGACGGCGACTGGCAGAGGCTTGAATACTATCCGACGGGCGGCGCGGCAAGGCGGGTCGAAGGAACCCTGATCACAGGCCTCGCCGCCGGGACCTACTACGTTTCGGTTCCGTTTTACAGAACGGACGACCTGTTTGTGCTCTCCTCCGCCAACACGCGCGTCGTCATCGGGGAAAAGGCCGTTTATCACAACGTGACGCTTACGGGCGAGCATGCGGTATGGCTCGATCAGAAGGGCGGCGCCGCCGTCGAAGGGCCGGTTTCGGTCGAGGAGGGCGCCGGAACGTCCTTTTACCTGCAGCCGGAAGCGGGATACCTGATCCGTGCGGTAACGGCCGAGCCTGCCGACGGCGCAAAGATCGCCTACGATCCCGCTTCGGGCAAAACGACGGTCACAGACGTATCAGAAGACGTGACGCTGACCGCCCTGTTCCGCTGGCAGAGCGATGAAAACGACGCTTACACCGTAACGCTGACGCCGGACGCGCGCGTCACATGGAGCCGGGACGGCGAAACAAAGCTCCGTTACGGCACGGACGGCTCCGTTTATCTTCGCTCCGCCGACGCGGACCGCTTCTTTATCGAGGGCGTTACGGTATCGCCCGAGGGCCGAGCCGACGTCGTTTATTCCGCCACCGGCGAGGTGCTGATCCGGAACCTGCTCTCCGATATCGTCTTAACGGCCGTTGTGACCGAAAAACAGATCCCCCAAACGCTTGAGGCCGCATACGAATTCGTCACCGGCGGCAATTACAGCGAAACAAACCCCGCGGTCAAGGTCCGCTTTTCCGTAACGGCGCGGGATGCCCTCGGCGTTCCCGTGCCGGGCGTAAAGATCTGGTTCAAAGAAGACGTATCCGGCGTTTCCTACACGCAGGCGCGGCAGACGGATTCCGACGGCGCCGCCGTGTTTACCGAAACGTTTCTCCCCGATACCGGGGCGGCAAGCAGCTTCTTTATCCCGGTATTCTCACTGACGCAGGATTTTTCCGGCGTCACGCTTGAGCGGCCGCTCGCCTTCGTCCCACAGAGGAGCGGCGATCTCGTTCTTTACGAGAATCAGATCATCGCCGCGACGCCGGGGGAAAGCAACGGCAAGGTGATCGGCCTGCCCGAAACCTATGAGCTTTATACCGGCGAGATCCACCAGGGCGCCATTGTCTACGGCGGCGAATGGATCAAGGCCGAAAACGGGGAGATCGGCGGCCTTTCGGCCGGGCAGCACGCGCTGCGCGCCGGCGAACGGGCGGACTATGAGACAGATACCTTTTATCTGAAATCCGACTACGCCGTGTTCACCGTTCCGCGCGGGCAGTGGGTCGTCACGGTGGACGCGGCGGCCTCGGAGGGCGTCGTCTTCCCCGAAGGGCTCTCCTACGTCGCCGAACCCGGCGGTACCGTTTACGTTTACGCCGAAGCCGAGGCGGGCTATGAGATCACGGGCGCCGCGGTCAACCGCCCCGGGTATGTAAGCGGCGGCGTCCGGTACGAAGAGGAGGGCTATGTCACGCTCGAAGGCGTAACGGGGAACGTAACGCTGACCGTCCTCGCCCGCCGGCTCCCCGAAGAACCGGCGGAAGAACCGCAGGAGGAGCCGCAGACGATCGCCCCCGCGCGTTCCGCCGGCTGCCTGCTCAGCCGCCTGCTGACCTTCATCCGTTCGCTCTTCACTTCCCTGCTGAAGGTGTTCCGCCGCTCCGCCGTCTGCTGACCGTCACCCCACCCCTCCCACGCTTCGGCGCTGCCGCGCCTGACGCCGGCCGGCAATGAAGCGGACTTCGCGCCGATCGGCTCCGATCTTCTCTTCTTGTTTCGCGCGGCCCCGAAACATGCCGTTTTTCCCTTTGAAATACGCGTAAAGCAGGGAAATACGCCGCAATCGGGCAGGAGGCTGCTCATTGGTTGAGCAGCCGACCTCCCACAGAACCGTGCGTACCGGTCCGGTACACGGCTCCTCCCCTGTTTACACCTTCACAGACCTGTAGCAGGTAGAAAAGAATACAAAGCCATCCTTTTCCAATCTCTGATTGGTAAGCGTGACAGCAAAAATCGGGCTGCCGGCAATTTGCCGGCAGCCTTTTCTCGTGTTTGAGTAACTTTCATTGACTTTCACCTCCAAGGGTTCCTCCCTTCCCGCGTCCGTCGACTGACGCGGTACTATGTTGACAGGAAACGAGAAGTTTCCTGTCAGATAAAAAAGACGTTCTGAGATTTCAGCGCGGCCGCCGGAGGACCGACGGCCGCGTTTTCATGCGGGGCGCCGTCGTCCGGATCAATGATTGAAAAGGTCGCTCTTGACAAAAGGCCCCGCATCTGCTATAATCAGCAATGGTTAGCTTTTGCTAACCAATTACAATACGCAAATCGTTAGCATTGGCTAACCTGTGTGGTGCCGTATGTCAGAAGAATTATTGATCCGCCACTGCGCGCCGACGCTGGCGGGGCTGAAAACAGCAAACATGTTTACCGCGTCTTTTGAAGATGAAGCTGAGCTGCGTGAGACCGTACGCAGGCTGAACGTAAGATTCTCGCGCAAGGGGCTGCAGATCGTGCCGCTGCGTTACAGGAGCGGGCGCGCGCTGCTCTACGTCTACCGCCCGAAAAAGCTCGCGCGGGATCTGCTGCACGGCGCGGCGGTCGAAATCCTTTCCGCCGGGGGATATCAGCCGGAGAATCCCGGAAAATGCATAGCCTGTCTGCGGCGCAAGCTGCGTGAAAATGACGAATTTCCGCATGAGATCGGTCTCTTTCTCGGCTATCCGCCGGAGGACGTCTCCGGTTTTATCTGCAACAAAGCAGATAACTGCAAATGCGTTGGCTGCTGGAAGGTCTACGGCGACGAAGCCGCGGCGCTCAAGACGTTTGCAAAATACAAAAAATGCACCGCCGTCTATACAGAGCAGTACGCGCGCGGCAAAAGCATTGAACGGCTGATCGTGGCTGTTTAGATAAAAAAATCAGAAAAGAGGTTATCGGAATGAGTAAGATCGCAGTGGTTTATTGGAGCGGCACCGGAAATACGGAAGCAATGGCGAACGCCGTGCTGGAGGGGGCGGCGGCCGCAGGAGCGGACACACAGCTTTTCACCGCGGACTCCTTTGACGCCGCTTCGGCGGAGGCGTTCGACGCGATCGCCTTCGGCCGCCCCTCTATGGGCACGGAGGAACTGGAAGACAGCGAGTTTGAACCGATGTTCTCCGCCTGCGAGGGCGCTTTGAACGGCAAAAAGATCGCTCTGTTCGGCTCCTACGGCTGGGGAGATGGCGAATGGATGCGCAATTGGGAGACCCGCTGCGGCGGCGTCGGCGCGGTACTCGCCTGTGACAGCGTGATCTGCAACGACGCGCCGGACGATGAAGCGACGGCAAACTGCCGGGCGCTCGGCGCGGCGCTTGTATAAAAGGAACCGGGTCTGCGTGGGCTAAAACATCGCAAAAAAGCCCTGGACGCAGTTTTTTCCGGAACTGTTTTCATACCGGACAAGAAAGCGGTTGCGCCGCAGCGCAGAGCGCTTTCGTATTCGCCATCGCCGTTGCCCGAAGGGCAAAATCGGCGGGCGTTACAATCTTTTTATTTGACAGGAAACGAGAAGTTTCCTGTCAAATAAA
>CADBOC010000182.1 GCA_902796175.1 Oscillospiraceae bacterium
CCGGCTTCGCCGGGGCGGCTGAGGGCAGCCGCGCTACCGGGACGGCAGCTTTCTGCCTCATGGAACACATCGACAAATCCGGATTTATTGGGATCGGCCGCCTTGCCCCCCCTCTTTTTCGCGCCGCAGGCGCGTTACAATGCCGGCCGCTGGCCCCATAACATCCGCCGCAGACAAAACCGCCGGAAGAGAGGAAAACTCTCCCGGCGGATACATCACACGGCGAAGCCGTATATCACTGCCGACGCAGTCGGCAATATCACTTTGCCGCCGGAGGCGGCAAAATATCACTGCGGCGGCGTCAGCCGACGACCTGCTGCGTCGGCTCAGCTGCCGCCGAGCCGCCGAGTCGCTCGGCCACGCTCGGGAAGATCACGCCCTTGATGAGCACGTTCATGCAGAACCAGTTCTCGGTGACGGAGATGTTCTCCCGTTCCTCATTGGAGCTGGCGGCCACGTTCCGGATCACGGCTTCGTCGGTCAGCAGATAGACGCGGCGCAGATCCTCAGGCCCCCGCGCGTCGGCGGAATAAAACTCGAACACGTAGTTCTGCCCGCTCGCCGGCACGGCGTACACAGCCCAGAGCTTCGCGGGGTCAAGGCCCCGTTCGCCGCTGACGGCGGCGATGAACGGATTCCCGGGGTCGGTCGTCGCCTCCATCTCCCCGTTTGCCTCCGGCAGGCGGATCGGCAGCGTGACCTCCGGCTCCGGCGCGGCGGGAACGGCCGCGGCCGTCTCCTCCGCCGGAACGGAAGGCGCTTCGGCCGTTTCGGCAGCCGCGGACTCAGCCGCAGCGGGTACGGCGGAGGCGGCCGTCTGCTCAGGGACGGACGCGGCCGCCGACGTTTCGGGCGATCCGGCCGTTGCCCGCGCAGACGTCTGTGCCCCGGCAGACGTCTCCGCCAGCGCCGACGTCTGAGCCCCGGCAGCGGCCTGCGTCGTACCGGCCCCGCCGCTGACTGTCTCTTCGGCCTCCCCGGCCGGGCGCGCCGTCGTCTGCTCCGGCGCCGCGACGCGCCTGCACCCGGAAAACGCCGAGACCGCCAGCAACCCCGCCGCAAGCGCCGCCAGATAACGCAGATGTTTCATTCATCCCGCCTCCCCGTTTTTTTCCAATTGTATCACAAATGAAAAAAGAAAGCAACACGGCGCGGCATGCCGCGCCGTGAAAGTTATAAAAGACGAAAGATGAAAGATGAAAGGTTGAAAGACGAACGAAAGAGTAAAGACGAAAACGCGGCGAAGGGGCCGGCCTTTTCAACGGCGCTGACGCGCCGCTGAATAAAGAGAGCGCGGCCGTTGGCACGGCGTTTTCTCTGAGGCGTGAAGGCCGCCGTCCCGGCAGCGCGGATGCCCACATCCGCTGTGACGAAAAGAACTCTAATACCGGGGGATCGGATGAAACGCCGGTTGTGCGGCAGGAACGCTGCGGGCAGGGGGATAGGGCGGCCGCCGTGCGGCTTGGGAACGCCCTGCAAACGGCGGCGTTTCCGGCACGTCGGGGACGACGTGCCCTACGGACGAAGGCGGCGTTCGCGGCGTACAGGGGAGGCCGCCGCGTATGGCGTGAAGGCGGCGTTCGCGGCGTACAGGAGAAGCCGTCGCGCATGGCGGCGTTTGTTCAAAACGTTGTTTGTGTCCCCCGGCGGCACAGGTGTGCCGCGCTGCGGTGCGATGGAATACGTTCAACGCATTCCGGTATATCTCTCTGAATCCCTGATCGGGCTTGCCGATCCTTGAAACGGGTTTTCCTGAGCGACTTCTGTTCGTTTGGGGAGCCACTTCTTTTTTTTGATTGATAATAATTTGACAAAATCTGCATGATTTGTTTTGCTTGTTATCAATCCGTTCACAAAATGGGCGTATTCGTGACAAAAGCACAAAAACAAGTGTCGTACGTTGTTTAAAATAACCATTATAATCTGTGAATTTTTGTGATTTCTTTTTAGAAACGATTTGTTGACAACGGAGCGCTCTCTGCTGTATAATGATGATGATATAGTATGCCCCTCTGCGGCCTGTATGCAGAGACGGCATGCTGCTTTCGCAATCTATCCAAGAAGGAGTTGTATGCAATGGGAACGAAAACGAAGCTTTCGACGAAGGCCCTCAGTTTCTTCCTGTCGGTGCTCATGGCTGTGAGCTGCTTCGGCATTGTGCTGCCGAACCTTGCGCCTGAGGCCGCGAACGCAGCAGCAAGCGAAGATCAGTGGGATACGCTGAAAAACGCGCTGATCGCTGCTGTGAACGGTGGTTACCTCGGTACCGCTACCTATACCGTGCACGTTGACGAAAACGGCAACGCGTCGGTCAACGATTCGAGCAAAAACGGTTATCTCTACAACGTAGTAAAAGCCGTTGGCGCGATCGCGCAGGCGGAGGGGACTGAAGCTCCTCACGCACACAACGCGCTGCTCGGCACATTTATCTGCGACAAGCTGGACGAAATGGCGGCCGCGGATGAGAATTTCACCGTAACGGGATACGCCAAAGATTTCATCAAGGCGATCCTGCCCTGCGGCCCCGGCACGAAGTATGAAGCGTACGACGGTTCCACCGATCTTACGACCTGGAACGGCAGCGCGGCGGATCTCGAGGCGAACCTGCCCGCAAACTACAGCTTTACCACTTCGGTCGTACGCGGTGTGAAGGGCGCCGTTCTGTCTGATTACGACGACGCCGCCGACGTTCCCGCCGAGGTGGACGTTCGCTACCAGCTTACCTTCTCCGCCAACCGCGTAGACGGTGACTCCACCGTGCCCGGTCAGGAGAAGAGCGCCCGGTATGAGAACGCTTCCGTCGTCGAGAGTACGACGAAGGACGCCGCGCCGGATCTCTCCTCCATCATTGCGTATAACAGGTTCGTGATGGGTGTGCAGGCCGCGCCGGACGCGGATCCGCTGAGCGACGCCGATAAATACGCGCCCGGCTTTGCCGCGGGCTTCGCCGCCTACGGTGAAAACCCCGACAGCGTGTATTTTGAGGACGCGGACGTTCTGGTCGCGCGTTATGACGTTTACGTGGCGCTGCAGGCCGCCGCGAACGCGAACGACGGCGACTACGTGGAGCGCTTCATCGGCGCCGACAACATGAACGCCTTCTTCAACTATGCCAAAAAAGCGCATGACGCCGCCCGCGCCGTGCTCGCGAAGCGTTACGTTGACTGGATCGGCGGTCTGCCCCTCGGCGACGGCTCCATCAACCGCGACGATTACGACGAGAACGATCACGGCAGGATCGAAGCGCTGATCCTGCAGGCGCAGAGCTATCTGGAAGCCGTGAACGCCCTGAGCGCGGACGTGCGCGAGGTGATGACGAACGTCTTCGGCTATGAGCAGAGCTATCAGCTCACGAAGGATATCTTCCCGATCGACGGCAAGGAGTACTTCACGCTGCAGCAGACCGCCGTTGACAACGGCGACGGCACCCAGAGCGTCAGCTCCGCCTACGTGGCCGCGACGGCGACGGCGGAGAACATCGCGACGCTCTATGAGCGCGTGACCTACGCCAACTACATCCGGGATATGCAGAACAAGCTGGAGCGCGCCGATCTGAAGGTCATCCGCGACGCCGCCGACGCTTTGATGAAGAACGACGAGAGCTATACCTATACCTTCCCGGCCGGTTCGCTCTATTCCACCTTCTACCGTACCTCGGATACCGAGGCGGTCGAGGGCAAGACCTATTATGAGAACGTGAACGGCTCCTGGAAGGCCGTCTCAGAGTCCGCGCTCGCCGAGGCCGAGAGCTTCGAGAATTTCTACGAAGTGAGCGCCGTGGAAATGACAGGCGTCGGCAACGACTGCTTTGTCAGCCAGCCCTATCAGGAGCAGGGAGAGACCTGCCCCGTCGACTACCTGACCCTCAGCGAGGATATCGCGTGGTTCGAGGGCGCCGTCGCGAAGATGAACGCCGCGAATCCCGGCAACCTGAACGCCGTGATCAGCGCCGAGGACCAGCAGGCCATCCGCGATATGCTGGCGGCCCTGCAGGCGGAGCTTGAATACCGCGATTTCGACGATCAGCCCGGCTCGGCCGCGGAGACCTTCCGCACCGAGTACGCGTGGTTCGTCAACGCCATGGCGACCAAGAAGATCGCCTTTATGAGCACGGAAGTGCTGCTGGGCTACAGCTATGTGGAGACCGATCCCGATACGGGCGCGGAGACCACCGTGACCGTTCCGGCCTTCCTTACCACCGCGAACAACCACTTTACCGCCCTGCAAAACGCGCTGAACGAACTCTCCGGCACGTCCGAGGTCAAGGCCCGTTATCAGAGCTTTGTGAACACCTGCCAGGAGTGGACGAACAGCATCTACGGCGTGCTGTATCACCGCGTTTATGACGACGTGGACCGTCTGTACAAGGACGCCGGTTCCCGCTACGACGGCGTCAATATCACCGCCGCGAACTTCGCCATCGTAAAGGCGGAGATCTCGAATCTGGACGAGGTCTTTGACGATCTGGATGAGCCCTGGCCCGGCGAGGAGACGAGCGAGAATCCGCTGCCTCCCACCGACGAACGCACCAGAGGCATCCAGAATACGCTCTATACCTGGCTTTGCGGCAGCACCGTGAAGAGCAACGTGATCGCAAAGGTGCCGGAGGCCACGAACGCGACCTATACCCACATGCAGAACGTGGTCGGCACCGATACGATCAAAGCGTATCTTAATAAGTGCGATCAGGTTATGGCAGGCGGCTGGGCGAGCTGGACCCGTTATTATAATGATACCGTCACCTATACGGGCGGCAAGCTCGGCACCGCCGGCGTCGCCGGTACGAACAACGCCGGCAACACGGGCATCTACACCGTGCGCGACGGCCGCATCGACGATATGGTGCGCAAGGACGACAACCGCGACTACGTTGTCACCGACGACCGGATCAATACCGTGATCAACGCCCTTGACCGCTTCGCCGCCAGCCAGCAATTCGTGAAGCTGATTGGCCAGTACGACGAAGCCAACGGCGTGACGGATCTCAAGACCTTCCTGACGAAGATC
>CADBOC010000183.1 GCA_902796175.1 Oscillospiraceae bacterium
ATGTTGCGGATGGTATCCACCTCGAAGAGGTTATCCACGCCCTGCGAAATGCAGGCGAGGCGCTCGAGCCCCATGCCGGTATCGATATTGGGGTTTTTGAGGCGCGTATAATTGCCCGCGCCGTCGTTTTCGAACTGGGTGAAAACGAGGTTCCAGAACTCAACGTAGCGGTCGCAGTCGCAGCCGACGTGACAATCCGGCTTTCCGCAGCCCTTTTCGGGGCCGCGGTCGTAATAGATCTCGCTGCACGGGCCGCAGGGACCGGCGCCGTGCTCCCAGAAGTTATCCTCACGCCCGAGGCGCACCATGTGGTCGGGCTTTACGCCGACCTCCTTCGTCCAGATCTCAAAGGCCTCGTCGTCGTCCTCAAAAATGCTGACGTAGAGTTTTTCGGGATCCATCTCCATCTCTTTGGTGCAGAACTCCCACGCCCATGCCGTCGCCTCGCGCTTGAAATAATCGCCGAAAGAGAAGTTGCCCAGCATCTCAAAAAAGGTGCCGTGGCGCGCCGTGATCCCCACGCGCTCGATATCCGGCGTGCGGATGCACTTCTGGCAGGTGGTGACGCGCCTGCGGGGCGGAGTGACCTCCCCCGTGAAATACTTTTTCATCGGCGCCATGCCGGCGTTGATGAGCAGAAGGCTTTTGTCATCCTGCGGGATCAGGCTGAAGCTCGGCAGCCGCAGATGCCCCTTGCCCTCAAAAAAACGGAGATATTTCTCCCGGATGGTATTCAGGCTCATCCATTCCATAGCGGTCGTTTCCTTTCAACGGTGAATTTAAAGACGGTTACAGTATAAACGCGATCGCGCGGTTTGTCAAGAAGCGATCTGCGCCGCCGGGCCGGCAGCCGCTCTTTAATTTTCTTCCTTTATGCTTGACGGCGCGGAAAAAACAGGATATAATAATCATGTATGTATTTAAATAAAAAAGGAGCGTGCGCATGAGAACTGCCATCGACCTGAATTTCAACTGGAAATACGCAGACCGTTTTTCGGAGGAAATGCTCCGCGCGGGGTACGACGACGCCGCGATGGAAACGGTACACATCCCCCACACGAACCGCGAGATCCCCTACGACTATTTCGACGAAAAGGTCTATCAATTCGTCTGCTGCTACCGCAGGCACTTCCGCCTGCCGGCCGCCGCGTTCGAACAGGGGCGCCGCGTGCTGCTGCACTTCGAGGGCGCCGCGAACTACGCGGAGGTATACGTGAACGGCAAACACGCCGGCGGCCACAAGGGCGGCTACACACCCTTCGTCTTCGACATAACGCAGCTTGTGAACAAACGCGACAACGTGATCGCCGTGAAGCTGGACTGCACCGAGCGCAGCGAGATCCCGCCCTTCGGTCACATGGTGGATTACCTGTGCTACGGCGGCGTCTACCGCGAGGTATGGCTCGAGATCACGGAAGAGACCTTTATCGAAGACGTATTCGTCCGCACCCCGAACGTGCTGCACGAATATAAGATCGTGGAGGCGGATATCACCTTCAACCGCCCCGTGACGGGCGAAGTCGCCCTCGCGGTGAAGGACGGGGACGCCGTTCTCGCGAAAAAGACGGCCGGGATCGACGGCCGGACCCTGCGCGTGCGCTGGAACATCCCGGGCGCGAAGCTCTGGGATATCGACGACCCGCGGCTCTACACCTTCTCGGTCACCTACAAAGGCGACGAAACGGCAAAGCGCTTCGGCTTCCGCGAGGCGCGCTTCACCCGAAAGGGCTTTTACTTAAACGGCAGACACGTGCAGCTGGTTGGCCTCAACCGCCACCAGAGCTACCCCTACGTCGGCAACGCGATGCCGGCCTCCGCCCAGAGAGCGGACGCGGACCTGCTCAAATTCACCCTCGGCTGCAACTTTGTGCGCACCGCCCACTACCCCGATTCCGTCCATTTTCTGGACCGCTGCGACGAGATCGGCCTGCTGGTATTCACCGAGATGCCGAGCTGGCAGCACCTGGGCGAGGGCGAATGGAGAGAGAACTGCCTGCAAAACATCCGCGATATGGTCGTGCGCGACCGCTCGCACCCCTCGGTCGTGATGTGGGGCGTGCGCGTGAACGAGGGGCAGGACTGCGACGAGTTCTACGCCGAGACCAACGCCCTCGCGAGAAAGCTGGACCCCACCCGCCAGACCGGCGGCGTGCGCAACATGCCCCGCAGCCACCTGCTTGAGGACGTTTACACCTACAACGATTTCTCCCACGCCGGCGGCGCGGTCCGTCTGCTGCCCCCGGCGCTCGTCACGGGCTTCAAAGCCCCGTACCTGGTGACGGAGCACAACGGCCATATGTACCCGACCAAGAGCTTCGACCGCGAGGAGATCCGCCGCGAGCACGCGCTGCGCCACCTGCGCGTGCAGAACGAGGCCTTCCGCAATCCCCGCATTTCCGGCGCGACCGGCTGGTGCATGGCGGACTACAACACGCACAAGGATTTCGGCAGCGGCGACCGCATCTGCTACCACGGCGTAACGGACATGTTCCGCATCCCGAAGCTCGCGGCCGCGGTCTACGCCTCGCAGCAGGACGCCTTCCCCGTGATGGAGACCTCCTCCGCCATGGACGTGGGCGAATACCCCGGCGCCATCGTCGGCCAGACCTACATCTTTACGAACTGCGATTACGTGGAGGTGTTCAAGAACGGGGTCTACAAATCCACCGCCTACCCGAACAAAAAGGCGTTCCCCGATCTGCCGCACCCGCCCGTATGCCCCTACGATTTCATCGGCAGCGCCCTGACGGAGGACGAGGGCCTTGACGAGACCTCCGCCGCGCTTCTGAAGGACGCGCTCAACAAAGCGAACTCCGTCGGCTACATCATGCCGCCGCAGTATTATGTGAAGGCCGCCTGCGCGGTGCTGCGCGGCAGGCTGAAGTTCAGCCGCATCTACGACATCGTGACGAAGTACTTCGCCAACTGGGGCGACGAGCAGGTGACCTACCGCTTCGACGGCTACAAGGACGGCGTTCTCGTAAAATCGGTGACCCGCACAGCGGTGACCGGCGTACAGATGAACGTAAAAGCGGACGCCGATACGCTGACCGAGGATAAGACCTGGGATACCGTGCGCGTGGCCGTGATCGCGGAGGATACCAACGGCAACCGCCTGCCCTTCGCCAACCACGTCGTGAACGTCTCGGTGGAAGGGCCCCTTCAGGTGATCGGCCCCTCCGAATTCGCCCTGATCGGCGGCGCGAGAGCCTTCTGGCTGAAAACCGTCGGCGAGAGCGGCACGGCGAAGGTGACCGTGACCGGTCAGGATCTCGGAACCGAGACGCTCACCTTTGAAGTCAAAAAAGTGAAATAAGCTATGAAAGGGTCCGTCCCGCCGAAAAAAACGCGGACGGCGAAAGGAAAAAAGCCATGTACTACGAAATGAACCTCGCGGGGCTGCAGCGCCGGCTGCCGCTGTGCCCCCTGAACGACGATCTGATGATCGGCGCGTTCGTCATCTTCGGCGACCCCGAGCTTACGGTCGCCTGCGCGGGAGCGCTGCTCGACCGGGTCTCGGACATCGATTACGACTATATGCTGACGGCGGAGGCCAAGGGCATTCCGCTCATCCACGAGATGGCGCGCCAGCACGGCGACAAAAAATACTTCGTCGCCCGCAAGGTGCCCAAGCTCTACATGAGCGGCGTGTTCGAGGTGGATGTGCGCTCCATCACCACCGAAAAAGAGCAGAAGCTCTATCTCGATACGGCGGACGCGGAAATGATCCGGGGAAAGAAGATCCTGCTGGTGGACGACGTGATCTCAACGGGAGAATCCCTGCACGCGCTCGAGCAGCTCACCCTCGCCGCCGGCGGCGAGATAGCGGGACGCGCCGCGATCCTGGCCGAAGGCGACGCGACGAAGCGCGGCGACCTGATCTTTTTGGAGGAGCTCCCCCTGTTCAAGCACGACGGCACCCCCATTATGGCGGAATGATCCGCCCGAGACGAGTCTGAAAGGAAGCGTCATATGGAAAACGACAAGAAAAAAACCGCTGCCCCCGCCGGGGGCTCCCGCAAAAAGAAAAAGCGCCGCTCAAAGGCGGCGACGACCGTGCTCACGGTCTTTCTCAGCCTGTTTCTGCTGGGCGTGGTAACGGCGGGCTCCATCATGTTTTCGGTTCTCAAGGACATCGGCCTGATCTCGCTGGGCGACCTTGACCATTCCGAGGATATTCCGGGTATCGATTACATCGACCTCGACAACTACATCAACAACCAGCAGAAGACCACCATCATCTACGCCTACGATGAAAACGGCGATCTGTTTGAGGATACGCGCCTGCACGGCACTGAAAACCGCACCCCCGTGGCGCTCAAGGACGTATCTCACTATGTAAAGGACGCCGTGATCGCGCTTGAGGACAAGCGCTTCTACGATCACCGCGGCGTCGACTGGATCCGCACCTTCGGCGTAATGGCGAAGGACCTGCGCGGCTCCGACGTGCAGGGCGGCTCCACGCTCACCCAGCAGCTCATCAAGAACTTAACGGGGCAGAACTCCCGCACGCTGATCCGCAAGTACAATGAGATCAAGAACGCCCTGTCGCTGGAGAGGCACTTCCAGAAGGATGAGATCCTCGAGGCGTACCTGAACACCATCTACCTCGACAACGGCTGCTACGGCATCAAGACCGGCGCAGAGTTCTACTTCGGCAAAAGCACGAAGGAGCTCACGCTGATGGAGAGCGCGATCCTGGTCTCCATCACGAACGCGCCGCGCAAATACGACCCCATCATAAACCCCGAAAACAACCAGCAGCGCGCGAAGATGTGCCTCGGCTACATGCTCGAGCAGGGCAAGATCACCCAGGATGAATACGACGCCGCCCTCGCCGAAGAGGTTCATTTCGTCGGCAAGATGGACCAGACCGAAGACGAGGAGGACGACGAGGTCACCTACAAGGATCTGACGGGCGAGGAAAACGAGTACCAGAGCTACTATACCGATTATATCATCGACCGCGTCATCTCCGACCTGCAGGCGACCTACAACTATACCGCCAACGAAGCGTGGCGCAAGGTCTACCTCGGCGGACTCAAGATCTATTCCGCCGTGGACGTTTCGATCCAGCAGCAGATGGAACACGTCTACTACAACCGCATCACCTTCCCGAATGAAGAGGATACGGACGACGCGATCCAATCCGCCATGGTCGTGATGGATTTCAAGGGCAGAGTGGTCGGCATGGTCGGCCAGCTCGGCAAAAAGAAGGGCAACCGCGTACAGAACTACGCCGTATCGGACCCCCGCCAGCCCGGCTCCTCCTGGAAGCCCCTGAGCGTATACGCCCCCGCCATCGACTCGGGCAATCTGTACTGGTCCTCCTACTTCCCGAACTACGGCATCACGGGCGTTACCGGCAGCAAGCCGTGGCCGACGAACTACGGCGGAAACCCCGGCTCCGCCTCTGACCGCCGCAACTTCGCCGAGGCCATCGCGCCCTCGCTCAACACCATACCGGCGCGCATCGTGCAGGCGCTCGGCAACGATTACTGCTATTCCTATCTGCGCGACCATTTCCACATGACCACCCTCGACGAGGTGGAGGACCGCGGCTATCCCTCCCTTGCCATCGGCGCCATGCAGTACGGCACCACGCCCCTCGATATGGCGGCCGCCTACGTCACCTTCTGCAACGGCGGCTATTACTACCGCCCCTACGTATATTATAAGGTAGAGGATTCCAACGGCAAGGTGATCTTAAACGGCGAGACCGAGGGCGAGCAGGTGCTCAACCCCGGCACGGCGGACGTCATGATCCACCTGCTGCGCAACGTTGTGACCGCATCCAACGGTACGGGCCGCGCCTACGCCGTGAACAACCAGTACACCTTCGCGAAATCCGGTACCACCAGCGACAACAAGGATAAGTGGCTGGTCGGCGGCACCGCCTATTATGTGGCGGCAACCTGGAGCGGCTTCAAGTTCAGAAAGACCATCAACACCGCCTACTACGGCTCCAACCCCTCCGGCCAGGTCTTCAAGGAGGTAATGGACCGCATTCACGACGGGCTGCCCTACAAGGACTTTGAATTCGCGGGCGACGCCGTGCAGCGCACCTTCTGCCGGATCTCCGGCAACCTCGCGAGCTCCAACTGCTCCTACACCGGCACGGGCTGGTTCCGCATGGACGCGCTGCCGCCGCGCTGCTCGAGCCACGCGGGCTATGTGATCCCCGACGAAGAGAAGACCACCAAAAAGAAGGAAGAGGCCACCACCAAAAAGAAAGAGGAGGCCACCACCAGACGCGGCGATACCACCACGGCGGCGCCGCGCGTAACGGAGCCCCCGGCGACCACGCCGCCCGTTACCGAGCCGCCGGTCACCTCGCCCCCCGTCACTTCGCCGCCCGTCACCGAACCGCCCGTCGTATATACCGACCCGCCGAACACAGAACAGGGCCCCGCGATCCTGGACCCGGACGTCATAGATGAATAACGGCGCGGTGAAACGATGATCATACTCGGAATCGATTACGGCTCCGCCCGCACGGGCGTTTCGGTCTGCGACAGAGAAGAGCTGCTCGCCTCCCCCGCCGCGGTGCTGCCCGGCCGCGACGCGGAAAAGCTGGTCAGGGACCTGGCCGCGCTCGCCGCCCGGTACGGCGCGGGGGAGATCGTGCTGGGGCTGCCGCGCAATATGGACGGCAGCGAGGGCGACGCCGCGCGGCGCTGCCGCAGGCTCGCCCTGCGCCTCGCCGCCGAGGCGCGGCTGCCGGTACGCCTCTGGGACGAACGCCTGACCACCGTCATGGCGCACGGGGCGCTTTCCGCCGCGAACGTGCGCGGAAAAAAGCGAAAAGAGACCGTGGACGCGGCCGCGGCCGTGATCATACTGGAGGATTACCTGCGCAGCCGAAAACTGAAAAGAGCAACGCACGGATAAGCGGGATAACGCGCCGCGTTTCTCCTCTATTAAATGTAAAAGTAAAGGGACAGCTGTTTTATGACTGACATCATCATCATCGGCGGCGGCCCGGCCGGTCTTACCGCCGCGATCTACGCGCGGCGGGCGGGCAGGAGCGTGCTGCTGATCGAAAAATCCGCCCTCGGCGGGCAGATGACCTTTTCGCCGCGCATTGAGAACTACCCCGGCTTCCCCGCCGATTCCGGCATGGCGCTCGCCGACCGCATGACGGAGCAGGCGATCGAGCTCGGCGCTGAGATCGAGCTTGACGAGGCAACCGGCATAGAAGCAGACGGCGGCGTAAAGCGCGTTTACACCGCGGGCGGCTGCTTTGAGGCAAGGGCCGTGATCGTCGCCGCCGGCGCGAAGCACCGTCGGCTGGGTCTGCCGGGCGAAGAGGCGCTCACCGGCAGGGGCATCAGCTACTGCGCCGTGTGCGACGGCGACTTCTTTCGCGGGGGCCGCGTGATCGTGGTCGGGGGCGGCAACTCCGCCATGCAGGAGGCGCTGCTGCTCTCTGAGATCTGCGGGCACGTGACCGTGGTACAGAACCTGCCGACGCTCACCGGCGAACAGACGCTCTCTCAACGTCTGCTCGCAAAAGCGAATATCCGCGTCATATATGAAAGCGTCGCCGACGCGATCCTGCCGGGCGACAGATTCACCGGGCTTGTGATCCGCAGCCTTCGCACGGGAGAGAGAGAAACGCTTAAGGCGGACGGGCTCTTCATCGCGATCGGGCTGGAACCGGATACCGCCTTTGCGGCAGACCTTCTCACACTGGAAAACGGCTGCGTCAAAGCGGACGAAAGCTGCCTGACGCAAGTGCCCGGCGTATTCGCCGCCGGCGACTGCCGCACGAAAACGGTGCGGCAGGTGACGACCGCCACGGCAGACGGCGCGGCGGCCGCCCTCGCGGCGGTCCGCTACCTGGAAAGCGCCTGCGGCGCGAATGATCAATGAACAGTGGACAGTGATCAGTG
>CADBOC010000184.1 GCA_902796175.1 Oscillospiraceae bacterium
AGGAAGAGCTGGCTGGTTCCGGGCGGCGTGCAATCGGGTATGATCTCGTTGAGGCAGTTGATGATGCAGTAGCCGCTGAAAAAATCGCCGCACAGGCGGAACTGCTCGTCGGAATCCGCCGTCGGGGCGATGAAGACGGAGTAATCCGTGATCCCGAGCTCCTCTTTGGTGCGGTTCATGCCGAGGTACACCGTGGTGAGCGCCGCCGCGGTTTTGCGCGCGCCGACCATGCGCAGCTGCTCCTCCGGCACGTCCTTTTTCTCGAATAGATCCGTCCACGTAAAGCGGGGAGAGGCGTTGCAGATGAAGCGGCGGCCGTAAATCTCCGTTTCGCCGTTCACGACCACGCCCACGGGCTTGCCGCCGCGCACGATCACCTTCGTGACCTCCGCGTGGTAGCGGACCTCGCCGCCGTTGTCGCGGATCACCTTTTCGACGGCCAGACTCATCTCGTGGCTGCGCAGGTGCGGGATGCCCGTGCCGTTTTTCACGTAGCCGTTGAGCATCACCATATAATAGAGGAAGTCGAACTGCGAAGCGGGCACGCCCATGTAGCTCCAGTAGGTCGTGAAGATCTCCTGCGCCTTCGGGGGCATGCCGAGGGCGTCGAGCCCCTCCTTGACCGTATGGGAGGTCATGCGCATCAGATCCGGCATATAGGGCAGGGCCTTGAAGATCCCCTTGGGGTCGTCCCCCTCGCCAAGACAGTCGAAGGCCTTGAACATGCGCTCGGACAGGCGGAACGCCTCCATCGCGCTCTCGTAGGAACCGGGCACGATGGAATCGAGCTTGCGCGAGAACGCCTCAAAACCGATGGGCATGCGGGCGTCGACTGAAACGCGCACGCCGTTTTCGTTGACGAAGGCGTCCGGGTCGTCGGGCTTTGCCGGAACCACCAGACGGAAGGTGGAGCTGTCTTTGCGCCAGTCTACCTTCGCGCCGATGCGGTCGAAGAATTCCTCCACCATGCCGGGCTCCTCCGGCGTACCGATGCCTGAGAGCTCGTGCAGCGACGGCTCAAACTCGAACCTGCCGCGCACAAAGGAGGAGGCGGAGCCGCCGGGCAGATTGTGTCGCTCGAGCAGCAGCACCGATAGCCCCTCTTTGGCGCAGGTAGCGGCGGCCGCAAGACCGCCGTTGCCGGCGCCTATGACGATCACGTCGTATACTTTCATGCGTTATCCCCTTTCGCTTCTTTTGAAGCCGTTTTTTTCTTTGATTTGATACTCATCACGACCGCGGCGGCGACGGCGAAGACCAGCGCCGGCAGCGCGTAAAGATAAGAGAGCGGGTCGTCCAGCTTCCCCTTTACGCCGAAGAGCGTCCACAGCAGGTTCAGGATCAGCATGCCGAGGTTCGCCGCCGGGAAATACTGCCGAAACGGGATCCCCATCGCGCCGAAGAGCAGGCTGCTGAGATCCGACGGCAGAAAGCCGCCCGCCTTGAAGATGAAGACCAGCGAAAAGCCGTTCGCGCCAGCGAAGTCGTCGAGCTTGCGGATCCCCTTGAAACGCGCCGAGAGCGAGGCGACCATATCCTGCCCCGTGAACCGCCCGAGATAGTAAGGCAGAATGAGACTCGCCGCGGTTGCCGCCGCGTTCACGGCGACGGCGGTCCAGAAATGATGGAACACAATGCCGGAGAGCACGAAAAGAACCGCCGGCGGAAAGACGAGCGCAAACGATTTCACCACGCTGAAGCCGATGAGCATCAGCGCGACCGTAAGCGTGCCGCAGGTGAAATATGCCGCGAGACCGTCGGCGTTCTTGATGGAGATGTTGTTTTTTTTGAGAAAGACGACGCAGACGACCGCGGCGGCGATCATCAGCGCGAAGGCCCCGATCTGCAGACCCCTGACCAGAGCGCCGTATTTTCCGGTTTTTTCTTCCATGGCGCGTCTCCTTTGTACGAATCTGTACACATTATAATATAGCGGCGCGGCGTTTGCAAACTGTTTTTGTGAATTTTTCCGAAACCCCTTGAAAAAAGATCCGTTCGCGGGTATAATGCTTTCAGAACAAAACAAAGGAGTCTTATTTATGGAAAAGCTGCTCTCCTCTTTCCGCATGATCGCCCTCACCGTACTGGTGCTCTCCACCTTTATCACCGGCGGCAGGCTGCCGACCGGGGGACTGCATTACACCCAAGAGGAAAGGGCGGTCTATACCGAAACGGCAAAAGAAGCCAACGGCCGGGGCATGCTGGTGCTCATCGGCGGCGGCTTCGATACGGACGAACACTTCGCCCCGCTGGTGGACGCGTGCGTACAGCACGTAAACAAAGAGACCCCGCACATGCTCTTCATCCCCACCGCCCACTTTGACCGGCTTGAGGACGAGGAGCCTGTACCGGCGCGCTTCGCGGCGGCGGGCTGCGAAACGGATATGCTCTTCGTATCGAAAGCGAGCCCCGAGGAAGTGCGTGAGAAGATCGCCTGGGCCGATATCATCTATGAGACCGGCGGCAACCTGCGCTTTCTGACCGACAACTGGAAGGAAAAGGGCGTATACGAGGCGGTGAAGGAAGCTTTCGACCGCGGCGCGGCGCTCATCGGCGTGAGCTCCGGCGCGATGTGCTGGGCAAGACAGGGCTGGGACGACTTCGGCGACGAGGTGGTACGCGTGATCGGCAGCTTTCCGTTCATCGGCAAGGCCGGGGCCTTCGAGTTCCGCGACTGCGCGGACCTGATCCCCTTCTGCGTCTGCCCGCACTTCGACAACACCGGCTGGCGCATGTTCTCCTTTGAAGCGCTGAAGCTCGATATCCCCTCCCTCGCCATCGAAAACGGCGCGGCCGCCGTCTACGAAAACGGGGAGCTGCGCGTCATAAGCGACCGGGCGACGCCCCTTCGCACCGCCTACCTCTTCTGCCCCGCCCGCGGCATCGCGATGCTGGACGTAAAGACCAACGGCGAAACCGCCGCCGCCCTCATCGGCGAATACGCGAACAAATAAGCAGCCGCTTAACGGAATTGATGAACAGAAGATAAGAGAAACACGTTCGGAGCCCTCTCCCATAGCGGGATAGGGCTCCGTTTTTTGCGGTGCGGGAAAACCGATCCCCCGACCGTCTGACCGTTCGGGGGATCCTCATTGTTTCCTGATCCGCAAATCTGAATCAGGCGGGTGAACAGTCGTTTGCGACGCGGCGGATGTGGGCATCCGCGCTGCCGGGCAGACAGCGCCGCGACTCACAGGCGGCGATATCTTCCGTCTCGCCAGATCAGCCCTGTTCTGCCAGCGCGCGCCAGCGATCGGGGGCGTCTTCGCCGTTGAGCATACAGCCGAGTTTCAGCGAAGCGCCGGGAGCGGCGGGGGCGAGGGTTTTGATCACGCGCTTCATGTCGCTGCCGCCGGAGGTGGCGAAAAGCAGTACGGTCTTGCCCGAAAAATCGTAAGACTCCATGAACCGCTTCACGATCAGGGGCGCCGTGTAGTACCAGATCGGGAAGCAGAGCAGGATCTCGTCGGCGTCTTTGACCGGCGCGTCGAGATCGGAGAGCGGCGGCGCGCTTTTTTTGAGCCATTCGCGGTTGCAGCGCGCGAGGGGGTTGGTCCACTTCAGGTCCTCGGGCGTATAGGGCGGCACAGGGTTGATGGAGTAATACCCCGCCCCCACGGCCTTCGCGAGCGCGCGTGCCTTTTTTTCGGTGACGCCCGAAGCGGAAAAGCAGCAGACAAGCTTGTTTGACACGGTAGGATCCTCCTTTTCTTTCTTCAATCCTCAAACCGCAGCCGGGCGCTAAGGCCGTCGTACCCGCAGACAGCGCCGGGGAATACGGCGGCGGCGGTCGAAAGACGCGCGTCCGGCTGTTCCACCGCTTGGGAAAAGTGCGTGAGCCACAGACGCTTGACCTTCGCCTCCGCTGCCGTTTTCGCGGCGAGGGAGAAGGTCATATGCCCGCGGGAGAGCGCCTTTTCCTCATCCGCGTCTTCGGCGTAGGTCGCTTCCGAGAGCATGAGATCCGCGCCGCGGGCGGCTTCGGTCAGCGTTTCGCAGGGCGCGGTATCGCCCGTAAAAACGACCTTCAGTCCCCGGCGCGCCTCGCCCAGCACCTGCTCCGGTTCAACGGTCACGCCGTCGAAAACGACGGTCTCCCCTTTCTGCAAACGGCCCCAGAGCGGTTTCGGCACGCCGAGGGCCGAGGCGCGTTCGGGCCGGAATCTGCCCGCCCGGCCGAGGGAGAAAACGTAGCCCTGACTTGCCACCCGGTGCCGGGTGGGGAACGCGGTGAGAACGGCACGGTCGGGCCAGCCGGGGCCAAGGTCCCTCAGGCGCAGCCCCTCGGGCGGGAGCGGCAGCAGACGCGCTTCAAAGCTGAGCTCCCCCGCCAGACGCAGGATCGGCTCCAGCGCCGCTTCGAGCCCTTTGGGGCCGGTGAGATACAGAGGAGCGGTACGGCCCATGGAAAACAGGGTCTGCAGCAGCCCCGGCAGGCCGAAGATATGGTCGCCGTGGTAGTGCGTGAGCGCGATCAGATCCGTTGAAAAAAGGCTGACGCCCGCTTTTCGCGCCGCGGTCTGCGTGCCCTCGCCGCAGTCGAAGAGAACGCCGCGCCCGCCGGCGGTCAGAAGCGCCGCGGTCAGGGCGCGGTCCGGCAGCGGCAGCAGCGCCGACGTGCCGAGCAGCGTTACGTCAATCATTTTATAAAGGTAAGCTTATCCGCGTCAGACTCCGGCTGGCCGCCGCCGATATAAACGGAATAGGTCCCGGGGAAGACGCGGCGATTTCCGGCGTCGTCAAAGAGCGAGAAGCTCTCTTCGTTCAGCGGGAACGAAACCGTTTTCGTTTCGCCGGGCGCGAGTCTCACGCGGCGAAAGCCCTTGAGCCGTATGCGGGGCTGACCGGGCTGCCCGGCGGAATCGATATAAAGCTGTACGACCTCATCCGCTTCGATACCACCCACGTTCGTCACGTCGGCGGCCGCGCCGTTTTCCGTTTTGCGGAGAGCGGAATAAACAAAGCGCGTATAGGAAAGGCCGAAGCCGAAGGGATAGAGCGGCGGGATCTTTTCATACATATAGGTTCTGCCGTTCGTCATCTCGTAGTCGTCGAAGGGCGGCAGATCCTCGGTGCGGGCCGGGAAAGAGAGAGGCAGACGGCCGGAGGGCGATACCCTGCCGTAGAGCAGATCCGCGATCGCTTCGCCGCCCCGTTCGCCGGGGTACCAGCATTCCAGAATGGCGGCGGCGTTCTCAGACTCCCATTGCAGGGAGAGCGCGCTGCCGTTTTCGAGCACCACGATCAGGTTCGGGTTCACGGCGGCGACGGCCTTTAAGAGCGCCGTCTGCTCCTCGGGGAGCGAGAGATCGGTCTTATCCCTGCCCTCGCACTCATACTGCGTGCCGAGGCCCACCACCGCGATCACGGCGTCGGCGGTTTTCGCCGCCTCGATCTCGCGGGCGAAGAGCGACGCGGCGGAGCGCTTCGGTTTCTTCCAGAGCAGGCGCACCGAAGGGTTCGCCTGATTCTTTCTGTAGCGCAGCAGGAACTCGACGGGCTCCCCCGCTTTCAGGGGCACCGGCTCGTCGAAGGCGGTCTTCACGCCGCCGATCAAAAGCTCCGGCGGGCAGCATTCGGCGCTGCCGGAATGCTGAACGGAGAACGCGTAATCGCCGTCCTCCGGCGGCAGGATCTCGCCGCGCCACAAAACGGAGAACGAAGCCGTCTTGATAATGGGGTCGGGGGCGCGGTCCGCCCAAGTGAAATCGACCGTATCGTCCGTACGTTCCGCCGGGATCCCCGCGAAGCTGTCGTTGTCGTAATAGCAGCCGGAAACGCCGGGCTTTCCGCCGTGGAACAGCGCCGAGGCGGGCACAACGTCGAAGGCGTCGGGGTCCGCCTCCCATTCCCATGGGATGAGCAGGGCGTTCTCCCCGGCGAGGGCGGAGATGCCGTCATAAGGCGTGACGGGCGTATGCACCGGCCTGCCGCTGTAGTCGCCGAACTGTACGCAGGCGGCGTTGTTGCCGACCACGGCGACCCTCGCGCCCGCCTTCAGCGGCAGAATGCCGTTGTTCTTCAGCAGCACGGCGGATCTGACCGCCGCCTCATAGGCGAGGCGGCCGTGGGCCTCACAGCCGATCGCATCCTGCCCCAACGTATGCCACGGCAGCTTTTCGGGCGGGTCGAACTGCCCAGCCTTGATGCGGGCGGAAAGCACCCGCACCACAGCCCCGTTCAGCCGTTCCTCGGTGATACGGCCGTCGGCGAGGCATTCGCCCAGAAAGGCGGTATAGGTGTTCTCATATTGGCCGTAGCCGCCGCACTCCAGATCCACGCCGGCGTTGAGCGCGGCGGCGGCGGCGTCCGCCGGGGTATCGGCGTAATGATGGTCCTCATAAATGTTGCCGACGCCCCCGCAATCGGATACGACGTAGCCGTCAAATCCCCACTCCCCCCGCAGGATCTCTGTCAGCAGGCGGCGGCTGGCGTGGCAGGGCACGCCGTTGATGGCGTTGTACGCGCCCATCACGGCTTCGCAGCCGCCCTCCTGCACCGCCATGCGGAAGGGCTCAAGGTGGTATTCGCGCAGCGTCTTCTCATTCATCACGGCGTTGCAGGAAAACCGGTTGTGCTCCTCGTTGTTCGCCGTAAAATGCTTGGGGGTCGCGATGGCCTTGAGGTAGTTCGGGTCTTTTCCCTGTAAACCGCGCACAAAGGCCGCGCCGTTTTTACCGGCAAGGTACGGATCCTCGCCGTAGGTCTCGCCCGTTCTGCCCCAGCGCGGGTCTCTGGCAAGGTTTAAGTCCGGCGACCAGAACGCGAGCAGACCGTTGTAGCGGCCGCCCCGGTCCCAGAGGTCGTCCGCCTCCACCGGTCCCGCGAAATAGGCGGCGCGAGCCTCTGTGGAGATCGCGTCGGCGACCTGCTCCAGAAACGCGTCGTCGAACATCGCGCCAAGGGCGATCGCCTGCGGGAACACGGTAAAATGCCCCGGGCGCACCACGCCGTGCAGCGCCTCGTTGCCGTGGTAATACTTCGGCACGCCGAGGCGTTCGATCGCCTGCGACGTTTCCACTAAGATGTTGAGCTTTTCTTCGGTCGTCATCTGCCGCATAAGCGACTCGGCTCTTTCGCGGACTTCGGGTGTGGTCTTCATGTTTTGCGGGTTCCTTTCTTATTGTTCAGCCTGTTCGTCAAGTTCTTTTGAGAAGATCTGTCTGCCGTCGCTGTAGAGCGATACGGTGCCGAGTTCGTCGGTGCGCAGGATCTTTACCCCGTTCGCCTTCAGGCGGTCGAGCACCTCGCTGTGCGGGTGGCCGTATTCGTTGCGAAACCCGCAGGAGATCACGGCGTACTGCGGCGCGACGCTCTCGAGAAACATTTCGCCGGTGGCGTCTTCGCCGCCGTGGTGGCCGACCTTCAGCACCGTAGAGCGGATCTCAGCGCCGGAATCCGTGATCTGGCGCTCCGCGTTCTGACTCGCGTCCCCGGTGAACAGGAAGGATACGTTTTTGTAGGTCATGCGGATCACAAGGGACATATCGTTGTAATCGGCGGTCTGGCTGAGCGGGGAAAACACCTCGAGCTTCAGCTGCCCGAATTCGAAGGTATCGCCGCCGCCGGCCTCGATCACGCGGCAGTTCTCCTCCTGCTTCGCGGCCTCCATCATATCCAGATAGAACTGCGAATCGGGGCGGTTGAGATCCGTGAAGGCCGTCGTCATCAGGCTTTCGACCTCGTAAGAAGCAAAGAGCTTCGCCGCGTTCGATATATGATCGGCGTGGGGATGGCTCGCGACGTAGCAGGCGATGCGCTCCACGCGGTTTTCGGTCAGCGTCTGCCGCATGGCCTCCCACCCGCGCTCCTCGCCCCCGTCGATCACGATCGCCGTATCGCCGCAGAGCACCACAATGCCGTCCCCCTGCCCCACGTCCGCAAAATGGACGGCGAGCGGCAGAGAGGAATAGGGCTTATCGGAAGCGCGGGGCAGCACAAACAGCAGCGCCACCGCCGCCAGCACCGCGGCGGCCGCGGCGGCGGCGAGGATCAGCCGGGTCCGTCTGTTCAGAGTCGCTTTTTTCGCCTTCATCGTTTGTTCCGCCCGGCGGGGCGTTTCGCCGCCGGTCTCCTTTTCTGCGTATTATGCGGCGCGCTTTTTGCGTTCGGCTTTCCG
>CADBOC010000185.1 GCA_902796175.1 Oscillospiraceae bacterium
CCGCCGTCGTAAAGGTTTTGATCTCGCTGCCTTTTTGGAAATCCTCCGTCGTGAACCAGCCGCCGAAAACAAAGTGCTTTCGCGTTGGGGTGTAGTCGGCGGTGGTCAGATCCACGGTAATATCCGTGTCGTCGTCAAAGGTCTCTACCTGCTTCGTGCCGGAGGCGAAGCTGCCGCCGTTCGTTTCGTACCGGACCTTGTATTTGCCTGTCAGCGAGAGCTCGATCGCGTTTGAAGGGCCGCTTTTGATAGATACCGTATCGGCGTCAAGCAGCTTATATTCGCCTGTCGCGTCGTCCCGCTCGTTTTTATGACTGTCGCTGCCGTAAAGCGTCGCCCTGAGGTATACGGGGTCGCCCGGCTGATAGCCCAGCGCCTCCATTTTATCGCGGATCCAGTAAATGTCGTCGCTGAAGGTAAAATATCCGTCGTTGTAATACTCTTCCGTCAGTACGAACCAGCCGCCGTCCGCGACGCGGATCTCAAAGAAAACATGCGGTTCGTAGTATTCCCCGGTCAGCGCCTCGCGCCGTTCGCCCGAAAGCGCGTAAAAACGCGAAAGGGCGGTCTTCAGCGCGGCGGGATAATCGACGGCGAGGCGGTAGACCGTCTCCGTGACCGTTACGCCGTCCCGGTCGTGCTTTTCGCGCCGGGTCGAAAGAGCCCTGAGCGTCGGGACCGCCGACGCCTTGAGGGCGGAAGCGTCGGGAATACAGTTCTGACCGGTTTCCGAGGCGGTTTTATTATTGAATGTCTTCACGGGGCCCCAATCGGAACATAAAACGGTTTTTACGCAAGCCTGCCATTCGCCGTTCACACGTTTTTCCACGGAATTATACACGCGGTACCGCGCTTTCACATAGAGCGTGTTCTTGTTGAAATCGATCTGATAGCCGCGCCAGCCGTTTTCGTCGTCGTCGAGGTAGGCCTTGCCCGTGAATTCGCCCCGGCCCTGCAGCATAGCCTTGTTCCGAAGCTCCAACGCCTGCCGGATCGTCATGCCCTCGCCGGGATAACAGTAATACGGCTCGAAAATACCGGATCTTCCGTCAAATACCATACGGTCGTCAAACAGGCGGTTCAGCCCGACGTTGCCGTTCGGCAGGTTCCGGTATTCCAAAAAACCGTCCCCGTCCAGATCGAATTCGTCTCTGGGGTAATACAGGCGGTCCTCCTCTTCGCCGATATCCGTATCCCAGTCGTTCACCCATGTGCTGCCGTCGAAGGAATACGCGATCTGCACGCCGACTTCAAGATCCGCGTCCACGTCGTCCGCTTCCATGCCGAGCGCTTCGGCGTAAAGCCGGTCGTCGTCCTCGAAGGCGGCGTTGTACGCGTCGCCGATCAGGCGGAACGCGGCCGTGTTGGCGAAATACGCCCGAACGGCCGTGCCGTCCCCGTCGCTTTCGGACGACAGGCGGATGATCTCGGGCCCGTTTTTCAGATAGAACGTCTCTTTTTTCGCGTTCCATACGGCCGCGTTCGGCGCGGCGGCGGCGGGGAAGACGAACCCCGTCAGGAGCAGAGCAGCTGAGAGTATCATACATAAACTTCGTTTCATTTTTGCGCGTCCTCCTGTATTGGTTCGGTTTGAGTATAAGGGGAAACCCGAAAAAATACCACTCGGACTTTTGGGGGAGACGGCCTGAAACCGTTGATATACAAGGAGTTTTTATGGACCGGATGATCAAATTGCAAAAACCGAAGGGGGAGCTGGACCTCGGTTCCGTGCGCCCTTCCCGCCTCAGGTACATGCTGGCGTACGTGTTCGAGATGATCCTTTTCGTGTTCCGCGGGCACTTTTTTTCGCTCGGGGATACGGGCTTCGGCGTGCGCGGGCATACGCTGGCGCTCGCTCTCCACGGCGTATGCTCCCTGGTTGTGATGCTTTTGTGGCGGCCGCGCTTTCGCGGACTGATCCGCGTTTCAGCAGCAGTCGCTGCGGCGGGCTTTATCCCTCTGTTTTTGCTGCCGGAGGGACCGGCGCGTCTGATCGCGGGGCTTGTCGCTTACGCGGGGCTCGGCGGCTCGGTGACCGCGGCCCGCTGCGGCTACGCCTTCGCGCTCAACGACAGCGAACGGCTGATCGGCATGGCGGCTATGCTCTTCGTCACGTCCTTCATCCGCTGTACGCCCGACGGCGTTCTTGAAAACGGTCCCGTTCTGCCTGTTGCGGGTATCGTACTGTTTGCGGGCATGTGTATTTGTCTTCTGCGGTTCCGCGAGGCGGATCTGCAGGCGGTCGAGGAGAGCAGCCGCCGCGACGCCCGCGGCATGTATTGGGCGCTCGCGTATTTCATTCTCTATTTCGCCGTGGACGGCTGTACCTGGGATCTGCTGGACCTGACCGGCCGCAAACACGACGGCCTGCTGTTTTTGGGGCTTACCCTCGCGCTGGGCCTGTTTTTGCTGCTGCCGCTGTTTTTCCGAAAAACGGCGTGGGTGAGCTGGAACGTCTTCTTTTTTGCCGCGACCGTCACAGCGGTGCTGGGTCTTTTCCATGAAAAGCCCGCCGCCGCCGCCGCGCTGAACGTAACGGGCGGCGTTTCGGTGCTCGGCTGGCCGCTGTCGATCTGCCTGCTCGGGAACGCGCAGAGCCGTTTCGCAAGCTACCGGCTGCTGAAAAAATGCACGGTCATTTTCGTGTTGGCGTCTCCCCTCGCGAACTTTGCGGACGTCGCGGTGGAGCGGTTCCTGCCCGGGGCGTTCCCCGTGTTCGCGCTGGTCCTGACGGCGGGGTCGGCCTTTGTGCTTCTGATGCTCTCGCCCTTCAGCTACCGCGATCTCTTTGCCTGCGTCGACGTTCCGGAAGGCCCCTCCGACGCCTGCGCCGCGCCCGGGGAGACCGGGGCGCCGCCGCGGGATCCCTTCGCCCCCTACGGTCTTACGCCGCGCCAGCGTGAGGTGGCGGCGCTTTTGCTGCAGGCGAAGACGCGCCGCCAGATCGCGGGGGAGCTGGGGCTTTCGGAATCCACCGTGAAGACGCATACCTCCGAGCTTTACCGCAGGCTCGGCATCAACAGCCGTGTGGAGCTGTTCCGTATGTTCGGCGCCGCGGAAGAAACGAACGCGCCCGGCTGATCGCCGGGCGCGCGTTTTGAGCGGGGAGGGACAAGTTCTTCCCTTCGTTATGTTTGCGCTGTTCAAAGCTCGAACCAATATGTCTCTCCCTTGACCGTGAAGCCCGTGAACAGCACTTCGCCGTCGAGGACCTTCGCGACGATCAGCGCGCCGGACAGGGCTTTTTTGCGGGCGCGCCAGGCGTTCCTGATCAGCAGGCGCGGCAGAAAGGCGCTGCCCTTCGAGAGCGCCTCGCCGGCTTCGGCCGAAATGCGGTGGGGGGCGGAAACGGCAGCCTGCAGCGTTTCCCGTTTCAGCCACTGCGTCGCGTACATCGGCGTTCCGACCGGCCCGTCGAGGGTGAAAACGCCCTCCCGCCCTTCGGGGGAAAGCGTGTAATACGTCGGGGCCTGATCCGATTGGGCTTCCTCTTCCCGCGTCAGCGTAAAGAATACCCGATAGCCGCCGTCCTTCAGACGCAGGTCCAGAGAGAGCGGGACGAACAGACATTCCTTGCCGTTTTGCAGCAGCAGATCGGTACGGATCCTGTTTTCTTCCTGCTTTGCGGCGGTGTGCAGCGTGAGCCAGAAGGCAAAGCAGAGCTGAAGAACGGCGAGCGTCGCCGCGACCGCTTTACGCATCGTCATCCGCCTCCTTTTCCCCAGGCGCGTTTTGCGCTTCACGCGCGGCAAATACGCCGGCGAGTCTGCGGTTTATCAGGATCAGCGCCGCGCCTGCCGCCAGAAAGCACAGCCCGAGCGGCAGCGGTCCGGCTTTCGTAAAGTGCTGCGCCGCGAAAAGCAGTACCGCGAGCAGATCCAGTATGCCGACGTTTACCGCCCAAAGTCTGCCGAGCTTTACCCCGTACACGGTCAGCATTACGCCGAAGGCGGCGCTCAGCAGCAAAAGCGGGACGCCGAAGCCGTTGAGCGCGACGGCGAGCAGCGTGAAGATGAAGGAACCGAGCGGCAGAAAGCCTGCGTCCGTTTCATCGGGCGTATTGTTTTTCCGCACGGCGTTCACGCCGCCGATCAGCAGGATACCGGGTATGAGCGCCAGCCCGACGCTGAACGGCTGTACGCCCGATCCGTATCCGCCGGAGACACTTCCCGACGCGGTGATCGCGGCGAAGAGCAGCAGCGCCGCCGCGAACAGTACGCTGCCCGCGCCGAGGAGCGGCAGCTGAGTCCGGGGCGTTTTTTTCAGCCCGATCAGCATGGAGGCGAGAATGAAAAGCTGGGCAAAGACAAGCACGGGGAGCCGGGAACTGAAGGTCACGGCCGTCAGCGCGACGAGCGATATGCCGCCCGCAGCGACTGTTGAGGCGGTTATGACGCGCCTGAGGGGCTTCGGCAGTTCGTTCTTGAGCGCGAAAACGCCGAGCGCCGCCGCTGCGAAAAAAACGGGCAGACTCCGCAGGAGTCTGAGGGGGAGCGAATCGCCTCCGCCGTCGATCCAGCCGCCGTTCAGACACAATACGGTCAGTTCCGTCAGCGCCGCCCCCTGCGCCGCGAGGCTCGGCAGCAGGAATACGACCGGCAGGGTGAGCAGCAGATCCGCGAACAGCAGATCGTGAAACGCCGCGCCGGTTTCAAAGACCGCGCTGATCAGCGCGTTGCCCGCGATCACGCCCGCGATCCACAGCGCGGCGGCGGTCTCCGTTTTGGCGGCGGTTGTTTTCTTTGAAAAAACCGCCCAAAGCCCCGCGGCGCCGCCGAGTATCAGCGGCAGAAACGCGAGAACGGTCCTGACGGCGCCGTCGAGGTCCTCCCAGAAACGGGAGAAGATCAGAACGGCGCCGATCGCCGCCAGCAGCGCGCCGGCCGCGGCCGGGATCGCCGTGAGGGCCTTGCCGCGCGCCGCAGGGGACGCGTCCTCCGCTCTGCCGTAGAGCAGCGTTTCCGGCTCGCACCCGAGCGCCGCCGAGAGCGTGGGCAGCAGATCGAACGGGGGGAGCTGTTTGCCCGTTTCCCACGCCTTTACGGTTGTTTCATCCGTTCCCGCCGCTTCGGCGAGGTCCGCCGGCGTCATTCCCTTTGCCGAACGGAGCCTTCGTATGTTCTTGCAGACGGTTTCCGTATGCGTTCACCTCTTTTTCTTCGGTCAGGCAAGACCGTATACGGCTTTGCACTTGGTCTCCAGATAGTCGAGATAATAGGTCACGTTCAGCCCTTCGCCCGTGATTTTGCGGATCCATTCGTCCGGCGTTGTCATCGAGGCGTAGGGGAAGACCCGTTCGGTCAGCCAGTCGCCCACGCGTTTCAGATCGCCGTTCCCGATCGCCTCAAAGACCGGGAATTCCCGTTCCATCGTATTGAGGATCTGCGCGCCGTACGCGCCGCCGAGCGCATAAGAGGGGAA
>CADBOC010000186.1 GCA_902796175.1 Oscillospiraceae bacterium
CGTCCCGGTAGAGCCTGCGCATCTCGCGCGGGGCCGCCATCCAGCAGTAGTTTTCGCCGTAGGCGTATATTTTTCCGCTTTTCTCCACCGCCTCCGCCAGCGCGACGGCCTCCGCCATCGTCTGGAACGGCAGCACCTCTGAAAACACGTGGTATCCCGCCTCAAGGCAGCGGATGGCAAAGGGCGCGTGTTCGTTGGCGTAGTTCGCCAGTACCACGGCGTCCATGTCGTGCTTCAGAAATTCGTCGAAGCTTTCATAATAGGTCACGGGCAGGTCCCCGGCCTCTCGTTTTACTTTTTCGAGCTCATAGGGCGCTTTGTCGCATACGGCGACCAGCTCGGCGTTGTCCGCCTGCTTGCAGTAGCCGATCATCGTACGGCCGCGGTGCGCGCCGAGCACGCCGACTCTTACCTTTTTCATAGACGCATCCTTCTTCCCTGATTTGTTTTCCGAAAAAAGTACACTTTAACACGATTATATGCAAAATGCACAAAATGTCAAGCGAAAGTTTTTTTGAAAACCCGCCGTTTCGGTGGACTTGAAAACGGTGTTTGTGATAAAATGAGGTTATACTGGGAAAGGAATGCCGTTTTTTCGGAACGGCGCAAAATGATATGGATATTATGGATCTTGCCTCCTCCGGCATTGCGAAAATCACCTCGGCCTTCGGCCGGCGCGTGCAGCGCACCGTCCTCACTGAAACGATCGACCGCAACCCGCCCGTGACCCTTACGGGCGACGCCTGGCGCATCGGCTTCGGCCGGGCGAAGATCATGCCCCCGCTCTCTTCCGATAAAACCTATTACATCGCGGGACACGGCTCCGGCCACGTGATGGAGGGGGTTCTGACGGACGTGTATACGCGCGCGGTATGGGTCGACTGCGGCGGCGACGGGATCGTATGGATCTCCGCCGATATCGTGGGCCTTACGAATACGGAGGTAGAGATCATCCGCAAACGCATCCGCGCCTCCAGAATGCTGAAGGGCGTCGCGGACGTGCACGTCAGCTGCACCCACAGCCACTCCGGCGTCGATACCGTGGGCTACTGGGGCAAGCCCAACGCCGTTTCCATCCCTTCTGACGGCAAGGACCCCGAGTATATGGAGCTGCTCTATGCGCAGTGCGTCTCCGCCGCCGAAGCGGCCTTTCTGGATCGCCGCCCCGGCGCGCTCTACGCCGGAACCGCGCCGATCACGGATCTGCTGCTCTCGAAACGCAAATTCTCTGACCGGCACGAGGTGCTCTCGCGCCTGCGCTTCGTACCGGCGGACGGCACGCCCGAAACGTGGATGATCAACGTAGGGGCGCATCCCAATTCCCTCGGCGGGGATAACCGCATGCTTTCGGGCGAATACCCGTATTATCTCTCTGAGCGCGTGTACGCGAAGACCGGCGCGCGCGTTCACTTCGGCGTCGGTCCCATCGGCGGCATGGACGCCGAACGGCTGACCCCCGACGATCCGCGCCGCTGCATCAAAGAGCAGGGCGAGGCCTTCGCCGACGCCGCCATCGGCATCACGGAGGAGACGGAGCTGGAGCCCCGTCTCAGGTTCCTGCGCCGGCCGTTCTACCTGCCGGTGGATAACGCCGTGCTGCTGCTGCTCGCCATGCGCGGCACCATGAGCTTTCACGCCTACCCCTGCAAAACGAGCGCCACGGGCGTGATGATGAAAACGGAGATGACCTACCTCTCTTTCGGAGGAAAAAAGATCCTCTTCCTGCCCGGCGAGAATTTTGTGCCGACGGTCTACGGCGGGTACCTCAGCGCCGCGGAGTCTCCCACCGGCGTGGGGCCGGAGATCAACCCGGAGCCGCTCGCCTCCATCGCCGGCGACCCGGATCTGACCGTATACGGCGTAACGAACGATATGACGGGCTACGTCATTCCGCCGAACGACTTTGTGCTGCATCCGACCCAGCCCTATCTCAACACCACCCGCGACCGCTTCGACGACAACCATTACCATGAGACCAACTCCATGGGGCCGCAGTCGCAGAAGATCATCGCCGACGCCTTCCGCGCCGTCGCGGAGGATTTCGGGGAATAACGATGGAGCTCAAACGCACCTGCGCCGATTGCGGCAAGCCTTTTGTGCTGAGCGAGGGCGAGATCCGGTTTTTTAACGAAAAAAAGCTCTCGCTGCCCAAACGCTGCAAAGGCTGCCGCGAAAAACGGAAGAACGGCGGCTCCGGTGAGGCGCAAAAGCCGCCGTCTGAGCCCGCGTCCGCGGCGGGGCCTCGGGGCAAAAAGGTTGCGGTTCCGGCGGCGCTGCTGGCCGTGCTGATCGGCGTTCTGCTCTGCGTGTTCCGGCCAGGGTCCGCCGACCCCCCGCCGACGGCGGCGGTCACGGCCGCAGAATCCGCCGAAACGCAGACGGTTTCGGTCTCCGACGCCGGAACGCAGACATTCTCAGACGCTGACCCGACGGAAACGACCCGGGAAGACGCGGTTCCGCTTTCCTTCGCGAACCCCGGGGCGCTGCGGGACCACTTTGAGCGGCACGGCAGAGAGATGGGCTTCGCGGACGAAGCCGCCTACGTCGCGGCGGCGAACGCCGTTGTAAACAACCCCGCCGCGCTTCACAAGCTCGAAAAGGAGGACGGCGACGACGTGTATTATCTGGAAGAAACGAACGAGCTCGTCGTCGTCTCGCCCTACGGCTTTATCAGAACCTATTTCTGCCCCGACCGGGGCCGCGCGTATTACGACGCGCAGTGATCACCGACGAGAAGGAGAGAGATACAATGAACAAACCGCTGCACATCGGCTTCAATACCTTCGATTCCCGCGTTCGGAGCGAGGACGCGGAGTTTACGCTTCTGCTGGTCCCGGGCGTGGACTGGGTCTTCTGCCACTTCGATCCCGATTTTGACGCCGCGGAACAGGCGGTAAGGGTCCTGCGGGACCGCGGCTATCCCTTCGTCGCGAATTTTGAGTTCCAGAACTTCCGGCACGAGGTGAAAAGCGCGGACGGGTACGACTGGGCGAACGCGCCGGACGGCACCCACCGCATGCGCTTTACCCCGGAGCTGATCGCGGCGCTCGCCTCGGGCGGGAACCTGATCGGCGTATCCTACGACGAGTTCGAGCACGTGATCATCAACCGCAACATATCGCTTTTTCTGGACTCAAAATTCAAAATCGACATGCCCGCGTTCCGGCAGCTCGAGACCCGCGACGCCGTGCGGCAGGGCGAGGCCCTCGCCGCGGACGTAAAGGAATACGCGGACGGCGTAAAGGCGATGGGCGCGCCGGTCTTTTCGGGCGAACACGTCTTCCCCGTTCTTTATCATCTGTTCGCGCGTTCGGGCGTGATCCCGAACTTCAAATCTCAGAAGGAGTGCTTCTCGAATCTGCAGTTTGCCGTCGCCGCCGGCGCGGCGCTGGAATACGGTACCGAGCTCTGGAACTGCGTGGATATGTGGCACAAGCTGACCTACCCGGGCCACAGCGACAAAGAGTTGTATCACAATCTTGTGTTCGCGTATCTCAGCGGCGTCGACCGCGTTTACGTCGAGGCCTCGAGCGCCCTTTCGGATGAAGCGGACGGCGTTCGCAGCCTCAACGAAAACGGCAAGGCCTTCGTTCGCTTCGCTTCCGAATACGGCGGAAGGGAACGCGCCTACGACGCGCGGGACTATCTGCCTGAGATCGGCATCGTGCGGTACGACGATACCTACTGGGGACAGAATCTGATCTGGGCGCGCGGGCTCTTCGGCAACCGGCGTATAAAGCCCGATTCCCGCAGCAAAGAATGGCTGCAGATCGTGCGTACCGTCACCCACCGCGAGACGGCTCCGCAGACCTTCACCTGGAACCGGATCGACCCCATCTCTCTGCTGCCGCACCGCTCCTTTGTGGGCATGAACGGTCTCGCCGTCTTCGACGACCGCGTGCGCCGGCATACCCTCGAAAGCCTGAAGCTCTGCTTCTTATGCGGCGTGCGCGTCTCCCCCGAAACGCTGCGTGACGTATGGACCCTTGTGCGGGAGGAGGGCCTTACGGTCGTCTGCCCGCCGCGCTTCGCCCCCCGGGGGCTCGGCGAAAAGCCGAAGGGCGCGTTTGCGGAGTACGCCTACGGCGAGGGTACGGTGATCGTCGCCGAGCGCTTTGACACGAAGGCGCTCTATAAGCGGCTTCGTCCCTTCCTCGGGAACCCCGGCGAGATCCGCCTGCCGTTTAAGACCGGCGACGTGCGTCTGAAGGTCGGCGACGACGGAGAGACGTTTGAGATCCTTTCATAAAAGGAGAGACAGAAAATGAAATACCTGATCCTTGCGTTTTTTCGCCGGATCCTCGCGTTTTTGACCGCCTTCTCCCTTTTTTCTCCTGCGCCGGGCATTATGCGGCCGAACGCGAACAGCGTTCAGGCTTACGACCCCGCTTCGGCGGACGCGTCTTTGTACGCGGACGTTTCCTCGGCGCTGCACCCCGTGAGCGATATGCTCTACGGCGCGTTTTTTGAGGATATCAACTTCGCGGCGGACGGCGGCCTTTACGCCGAGATGGTCGCGAACCGGTCCTTTGAATTCACCTCCCTCGCGAAGGGCGACGCGCTCTACGGCTGGAGCGCCGTCGGCGCGGCGGGCCTTGCCGTCCGGCGAGAGGACGGCCTGAACGCGAACAACCCCTCTTACCTTGCGCTCACGAACCCGACGGGCGTGCCCGCCGGCGTCGAGAACCGCGGCTTTTTGGAGGGGATGTCCATCCGGCAGGGTGAAGCTTACCGGTTGAGCTTCTACGCGAAGACGCCCGCGGGCGACGCGCCGCAAATCATGGTCCGTCTTGCCGCCGGCGCCGCCGTCGCGGCCGAAGCTGCCGTTTCAGGCGTCACGGCTCAGTGGCAAAAATATACGGCGACGCTCGTCCCGGACCGCACGGCGGATCAGAACGTGCGTCTGCAGCTCCTCATCGGCCGCGGCGAAGTGATGCTCGATATGGTGTCACTGTTCCCGGAGGATACCTTTATGGGCCGCGAGAACGGCCTGCGCCGGGATCTCGCGGAGCTGGTCGCGGCGATGAAGCCCCGCTTTCTGCGCTTCCCCGGCGGCTGTGTGACCGAGGGGATCGACGACGAAACGGATTACAGCTGGAAGGATTCCGTCGGCGCGGACGAAAACGGTCAGCCGCTGCGCTTTCACGGCGTTTACGGCGACGTGGCGGCGCGGCGGCAGGGGATCGATCTGTGGACCGACCTCGGCGCGACGGAGGACCCGTACCCCTCCTTCATGAGCTACGGCCTCGGCTTTTTCGAGTATTTTCAGTTCGCGGAGGATATCGGCGCGGCTCCCGTGCCGGTGCTCAGCTGCGGTCTGTACTGCCAGATGCGCGGGCGCGGCCCCGTTCCGATGGACAGCCCCCGCTTCGCGGCTTACGTACAGGACCTGCTCGACCTTGTCGAATTCGCCAACGGCCCGGCGGATTCCGTCTGGGGCCGGGTGCGCGCCGACCTCGGCCACCCGGAGCCCTTCGGGCTGAAATATGTGTGTATCGGCAACGAGAACGAGGGCGAGGTCTATTTTGAGCGCTACGCCGCGTTTTACGACGCGCTCGAGGCGGCGAAGACCCGCGACCCGGCGCTCTACGGCGATATCGAGCTGATCTACTCTGCCGGCGCGTCGGACGGCACGCACAGCGAGAACTATCTCAAAAGCTACGAATACGCGCGGGACTGGCTCGCTGCTCATCCCGGCAAAACCGCTGCCGAATTCGCCGCCGCGACGGACCAGCATTACTACAACACCCCGCAGTGGTTTTTACAGAACGCGGATTACTACGATCCCGAAAACTACCCGCGGCAGGATGAGCTGATCGCCTCCACTCCCTACGGCGGCGCGATCCCGGTGTTCATCGGGGAATACGCGGCCCAGAGCAATACGGTGAAAGCGGCGCTCGCCGAGGCGGCGTATATGACGGGGCTGGAGCGCAACAGCGATATCGTGAAAATGGCGGCCTACGCGCCGCTCTTCGGCAATCTGACGGCGAGCCACTGGCGGCCCGACCTCATCTGGCTCGACCAGTCGGGGGCCTTCGGCTCCGTGAACTATGAGGTCCAGCGTCTCTTCGGCGCGAACGTAGCCGAAACGGTGGTGGAGAGCCGGCTTACCGGCGCCGCGGCGGAGCCCGAGTCCCTTTCGGGCGCGGTGGGCGTCGGTACATGGTATACATCCGCCGCCTTCGACAACGCGAAGGTCGTATCGAACGCAGACGGCAGGGCGCTGGAGCAGGACGCGTTCTCCCTGCCGGGCCTGAAATGGAAGTGGCGCTTTCCCACGAGCGGCGACTGGGCTGTTCAGAAGGGCAGGCTGGTCCAAAGCGATACGTGGATGCCCTATTCGGATCTCGGCAGCCAGGCCTGGCTCGGCGACGCCGAATGGCGCGACTACACCTTTACCGTGGACGCCGAAAAGCTGGCGGGCGACGAGGGCTTTCTGATCCCCTTCGCCGTACAGGATGAAGCGAACTGCTGGTTCTGGAACCTCGGCGGCTGGGGCAATACGGTATCGTGCCTCCAGCGCGTACAGAACGGCGAAAAAACCGGCAGGATCGGCGGCACGGTGCGTCCCTTCTCCGCCGAAACGGGCAGGACCTACGCCCTCAGGGTAACGGTGACGCAGGACCGCGTGCAGTGTTTTGTGGACGGCGAGCTGTATATCGACTATACGCTCAAAGCCGGCGCCGGCGCGGATCTCTATCAGACCTCCGGCGTCGATGAAGACGGGGACCTGACCGTAAAGCTTGTAAACGTCGCGGGCGAAGCGCGCACGCTGGCCGTGAACGTCCCCGGCGCGGGTCACACAGCCGCCGCCGAACAGCTCACCCCCGCCGCGGCGAAGGCGGACGCCGATCCCCTTGAGAGCACGGACTGCGCCGTGCGCTCCTTCACGCTCGAGCTCCCCGGCGACAGCTTCAACTACACCGTTCCCCCGTATTCCGTTACAGTCCTGCGCTTTCGCGGCTCCACCCCGTAAACTCCACTCTCCACTCTCCGAACTCCCCCCTTACAATAACTCCACTCTCCAAACTCCACCCTGCACAAAATAGGAGGTCCCCCATGACTTCATTCATCAATCGCATCTTCGGCATATTTCTCGCGATCTTCGGCAGCTTTACGCTGCTGCTGGAGGCTGTTACGGGCGGCAAACCGCTCGAGACGGTAAAGCCCTTCTGGGGCGGCGGCAGAATGCAGATCACCGACGCCGCCGTAAAGGACGACGCTCTGTATTTCACGGCGGACGGCGTCCCCTGCGTGCTGCAGTTCACGCTGCCCCACGCCTGGCGGCTGCGCACGGCGAAGGAGGACGGCAGCTTCGACGATTACGGCGCGGGGCAGACCATCGCCCGCGACCTGGGGGAGGAAAGCCCCGACCGCGTCGCCCCGTTCGAATGGGACGCGGCCTCGAGAACCTGTACGGCGCCGGACGGCTCCCGCGCTGCGCTCAAAAACGGCAAGGGCGTCGTCGTATATACGCCCTCCGGCAAACAGGCCTATAACGTAGACGTGATCATGCGCGACCGGAAGGGCGCGCTGCACGTGGCGGGCGATCTGGACCGCAGCGAACGGCTTTACGGCACCGGCGAAAAGTACAACTATCTTGACCAGCGCAATATGCGGGTCGAGATCTTTTCGATGGACGTATGGAGCGTGCAGGACGGCCGCTCTTATCTGCAGATCCCGGTGATCGCCTCCTCCCGCGGATGCGGCCTGTTTATGAACCGCTTCGAGCACCAGTTCCTCGATCTCGGCTACTACGCGAAGAACCGCTTCGATTTCGAGCTGACGAAGGGTACCTGCGATCTGTATATCTACGCCACCGAACAGATCTCCGACGTGCTTTACGGCTACTCCGTCGTCTCCGGCTTCGCGCCGGAGCCCGCCGAGTGGATGTACGGCACCCAG
>CADBOC010000187.1 GCA_902796175.1 Oscillospiraceae bacterium
AGCGCTGCGAGCTCACCGGCTTTTTTCTGAATATTCCCAAGCGCGGACCTGTTTGCGGAAAGACTTACGCCGACGGTCCTGAGCCGCTCATCGATCGCCTGTTTTTCGTCCGTGAGCGCGGCCTGTTCCCGAAGCGCCGCCGCCTTATCGTATTGAGAGCCATCCGCCAGCTGCCCCCGCAGCTCCCTAACGGCGGCCTTCAGCGCCGCAGCCTTTTTATCGGACGCGTTGAAGGCTTCCTCCGCCTTCTTTCGCGCGTTCTTCCACTGGTCGTAGATCGCCGCCAGCTCCGCGATCCGCTTCTGCGCGTCGGCTTTGGAATCAAAACTCAGCGCTTGCCTATCCTGCTTCAGCTGCCGCGTTTTTGTTTCGATCTCCGTTTCCAATCCGGCGATCGCTCTGCCGAGCGCCTCCTGTTCCTTTTTCCGCCGGGCAAGCTCAGCCTCCTTCTTCGGGATCTCCTCCTCCAACGCCTTTCTGCGGGCAACGCGTCTGTCCGCGTCGGCGATCTCTTTTTCCACAGCTGCAAGCCGCCCCCGCAGGTCCTCTATGCGCCCCTTCAGGCGCCCGGCGGCGTCTTCAAACGCGAGATCCGGGTACAGCGCCCGGAGCTTTTTTTCGATCATCAGGCGGAGCGTATCGCGTTCCGCCTGCGCGCTGTGACAAAGGTTGCTCCTTTTCTCAGCCTCCGCCCGCGCCGCGTCGGCCTTTCGCTTTGCGTCATTGAGCTCCTGTTCCGTCGGCGCCTGCGCCGGTTTTTCTGCCGGGCGGGGATGCGTGGCGGAGCCGCACACGGGGCAGGGCTTGCCTTCCTCCAAGTTTTCGGCGATCACCCCCGCCTGCCCGTTCAGGAACGCGCTGTATTTTGCTTCGTATGCCGCGGATAAAGCCTTCCGGCGCGCCTCCGCCTCCGCGAATGCCTGCTGCAGCCCCTTCAGCGTTGTTTCCTTTTTATTCCATTCCTCCAGTTGTTCCGAAAGCTCCTCCGCCTCACTTTTTTCTTTTGCCAGGTTTTCCCGTTCCCTCGCGAGCTTCTCTCTGCCCTCGCCCGCATCGTCGAGCGCCTTCCGTTCCGCCTTGAGCGCTTCCAGCCTGCCCGCTTCGGAATCGATCCCGGTTTTCGCACACGTCTCCTCTTTCCGCTTCGCTTCCAGCGCCGCTTCCGCGTCCCGGATCTCCCTGCCGAGCTGTTCCAGCGCGTCGTACCGGGGCAGCGCCTCCTGCAATCCCGTTTTTTCAGTGGCTGCTTTCTCGGCCTCCGGCATTTTCTGCAGGACGTCACCCAGCTCCATCTCTCGCGTTGCGCGGGTCTGCTCTTCCGCAGCCAGCTCGGTCTCGTTCTTCCTGACCGCCGTCTCCGTTTTTTCCCGCGCTTCGATCTTTCCGAGAACGCCGCCGACTTCCCCGAGACGTTTCTCCGCCCCGGTCTTTTTCCCGATCAGAACAGTCTCCTCGGCTTCAGCCTGTCTGATCAGCCGTTCCAGCAGCGCCGTCACGCCGTCGATCGGCAGCTCGCCCCTTTTCGCCTTTTGGGCGTCTATGCTCAGCGGGTCGTTCTCATCCGCGGCGATCCCGTTTATATACTGCGACAGGCTGTTTTTCACAAGCTCGATCTCTTTGCCGAGCGCCTGCGTTTCGCCTTTGAGCCGGTCCTGCACGCTTTGAAAGAGCTGCGTTTTGAAGATCTGCCGGAAGATCGCTTTTCGTTCATTCGTTTCCGCCAGCAGCAGCTTCAGGAAATCCCCCTGCGCGATCATGGCGATCTGCATGAACTGCTTGCGGTCGATCCCCATGATCTCACGGATCTCCCTGTCGACGTCGGCTTTTTTCGTCACGACGCGCCCGCCGGGACAGATCAGCTCCGCATCCGCTTTTTGCGTGGTAACGCCCTCGCCCCGCGTTTTCGGACGGCTGTATTCCGGGTTCCGTTTCACCGTATAGACCTTTCCGGCGTACGAAAACGTGAGTACGACCTCTGTAGGCGTTTCCGGCTGCGCGTATTTGGAGCGGAACATTGAGGGCTGCCGGTTCTCGCCGCTGGCTTCCCCGTAGAGCGCGAACGTGATCGCGTCGAAGATCGTGGTTTTACCTGCGCCGGTATCGCCCGTGATCAGATACAGGCCCTTCTCCCCGAGCTGTTCCATGTCTGCCTCGACCCTGCCCGCATAGGGCCCAAATGCGGATATCGTTAGTTTTAACGGTCTCATTGCGCGCCCTCCCACGTTTTTTCGATCAGCGCCCGCATAAACGCGGCCTGTTCTTCGCCCATCGGCTGATTGTTCTGCTGCTCATAGAAATCGGCGAACAGTTCAAACGGTGATTTTTGCTCCATATCGCTGTCGCCTGTGATCACGGTCCTGGAACGGGTGCGCTTGTTGTCGTAATCGAGCTTCATCAGATGGCGATAGATGGAGCGAAGCTTGCCGATCGCGTCCGGGATATCCTCCTCGTCCGTCAGCGTGACGTGCACGTAGTCCTCCGCCCAGGCAGTTTTCTCATAGAACCGTCGGTCCGTCAGCTCGGCGTAAGTCCCCTTCAGCTCCACCAGATCGCGGCGCGGGGTCAGCTCACGCGTTCGGTACGAAACGGCGCCATTTTCATTGAGCTCGACCACCGTTACGGATTTCCGGTCCTTCGCCTCTGAAAACGAGTATTTGAGCGGCGTGCCGCAGTAGCGGATATGCTCCGAGCCGCAGTTCTGCGGGGAATGGATGTGCCCCAGCGCCACGTAATCGAAGGGCTCGAAAACCGAAGCGTCCACGTTGTCTGTACCGCCGACCGAGATCTCCTCCGATTCGCTCCGTTTTGCGCCCGTGACGAACTGATGCGTGACCAGCACGTTCCGCTTTGCGGGATCGACGCGCATATGCTCAACGGCGCAGCGGACGGCGTCGGTATACCCCGCGATCTGAGCGTCCTCAAAAACGCTTTTCACGTGCGCGGGTTTTATAAAGGGCAGCATATAGATATTCACTTCGCCGTACGCGTCGCTGAGCGCGACCGGCTCTACCGAACCCCCGTACACCGGCGACATATGTATGCCCTTCGAATCCATGATGCTGGAGCCGAACGCGATGCGCTCCGGCGAATCGTGGTTCCCGCTGATCACGAACACCTGCAGGGCCCGCGCCGCAAGGTCGGACAAAAAGCGGTCGAACAGCCGTACAGCCTCCGCCGAGGGAACGGATTTGTCGTATACGTCCCCCGCGATCAGAACGCCGTCCGGCTTTTCTTCGTCGATCAGGTTCAGAATGCATTTTAGTATGAACGCCTGATCGTCCAGCATGGAATACTCATACACGCGCTTGCCCAGATGCAGATCGGACAAATGGATCAGTTTCATAAATTTGACCTCCTTGATCAACCCAGCGCGCAGGCGGCCGCCGCGCCGGGAAGGCAGTCTGTCTGATCGGCGCTGCCTGATTTCCCTTTTTTGGTTTTCTGCATCAGGATCTTCTCCGGCTTATCGGGAGGATATTCCAACCCGATCGCGTTTTCGTTTTTCAAGAACAACATCCTTTCCTTTTATACCGGCATAACAAACAGACGGACAAAACGCAGCGATTCCGGCTTCTTTGCTATCATATCATAATTTTTCCGGCCGGGCAAGCTTCCCGGAACGAAATGTATGAAATCGGGAATGAAATAAAAAAAAGGAACATGTACAGAATGGCTCGCTCGCGGACGACGTTCCCGGCGTTTTGAGGCCTGAGCATGTTTCTTTACAGAACGTCCGCGTTTTGCCGCCGGGTCGGGAGCCTGACCGTTTTTCCCCAGGGCGGCGTCATTTCCCTGTTGTTGATCAGCCAGAGGACGGGAACGCCCATTGCGGCGCGTTCGAGCGGATACGGGCCGTCGCCGTCCGTAAAGATCACGATGCACGCCGGCGGGGCGTTGCGGTAACGCCGGCCGATATAATCAAAAACGGCCCTGAAATCCGTTCCGCCGCCCCCGCGGGGCCTGATGCGCAGCAGATCGCCGACGCTGTCGAAGCCGACAGGCGGATAGACGTCCGCGTCAAAGAACCCGAGCTTTCCCCGAAGGCTGCCGCCGAACTGTTCGATCGCGCCTCTGATCTCGGAAAAGGCGGCGGACAGCTCAGCGTCGTCCACGGAACCGGACGCGTCCGCCATAAACAGGATCTCACGGGGAACGAACGCCGCTTCGTTGAGATCCGGCAGAAAAAAGCCGGTCTCCACATAGCGGCGGTCCGGCGGGGAAAAGGAATAATCGAAGGTGCTCTCCTGAACGAATTCATTCAGCAGCCTTTTCCAATCCACAAGGGGCTGACGCATTGGTCTGACCGCGCGTTCGAGCAGCAGAACGTCGTCGCCGTACTGCCCGGCGGAGCTCGCCGCAGCCTTCAGCGCGGCCTCGGCGCGGCTGCGCCAAAAGCGCCTGAGCCGGGCCCCGTCGCCGTCGGAGCTGCCGCCGATCTCTTCGCCGCCCCCGCCGGCTGCCGAGCCGCTGCCGCCGCCTGTGCCGCTCCCGGGGCCGCCGCCCGGCTTCTCCCGGCGCAGAAAGCCTGCAAGCTCCGGCGTATCGAGGATCAGCACCCCGTTTTGCCCTAAATCGTTCTTTCTGTCCCAATACAGATCGTCGTCCGGAAGATAGGCGCTTCTGACGCGGTCACCGAAGGCGTACAGGCTGTACGGAAGCCGGGAATAGATCTCATCCGGCGTAAACCCGGAAACGTCTTCCCTTCTCCCCGGGATCGACCTTCGGATCTCGCCGAGGTGCCCATAGCGCTCTTTCGTAAAGATCCCCTCCGGCAAAAGATGACTGACCGCGATATCGCAGGCAAAGTGGTAATCGTCGCCCTTGAGCTCCCGCGGCCGCCAGATCTGCCCCGTAACGACGTGCAGGATCTGGTGGCAGAGGAGCAGATCCAGCTCCTCCCCGTAAAGCCGATCCAGATAATCCGGCGAAAAGCAGATACACCGTCCGTTTGTTGAGATCTTTTTTACGTCTGAAACGGCTACGAACCGCACGTACATCAGCAGCAACGCATACGCCGGAGACACCGACATGATTCTGGATCTTGAGGCCTGAATCTTATTCCGCAATCGGGTGATCCTTGCCTGCGTCATAAGCCGTAATCCTCCCAATACCGGCCGGAGCGCATGAACCAATCGTCAAAGACCGCATTTTTCTGAAGCTGCTCATGAAGCGGCCGGATCTCCAGCAGATCAGAAAAGACCCGGTCCCTGAATTCGACCGGCAGCCTTGCCGCGTAGCCGATCACGTTTTTCAGCTCCCGTTCGTCCCGGCAGCGGCGCATATACGGCGGGATCTGAGACGCGACGGCGAAGAGGCTCTCCGGCCTTACGGGGACGCCGCATTCCTCGCCGCTGACGATCGCGCTCATCGGCGGGACTCTGCTGTAAACCTCGCTCCATGCCCGCAGCGCATGCGCCGCTTCCTCGCCGATACAGCCGGAGATCAGCGGGAACACGTCGTCTATGTTCTCCGATACGTGGTTCAGGACGTTGCTCACCATCTCCCACGATCTCGGCGTCGGGAAAGACAGGGTGTTTTCATCGATATCGCCGCCCGTCAGCATGCCCGGCCGGCTACTCAAAAAGCCCAGCACCACACGGTTGATCCCGGCCATTACCGCCCATTCGTGCCAGCTGCCGCTGTCGCTCACGATCTCAAGATGGCACAGACGGTTCGCCAGAGCTCTCGGCATATTGTAGGCGACGCTCCTGTCTGTTACACGGTTGCCCGCGGCGATCACGATACAGTTTTCCGGCAGCTTATGCTCCCCTACGGTCCTGTCCAGCGTGATCTGGTACGCCGCCGCCTGCACCGACTGCGGCGCGGCGGAGATCTCATCCAGAAACAGAATGTTGATCACGCCGTCGTCTTCGTCCATCTGAAAAATCTTCGGCCGCAGCCAGACGGCGAGGGTCTTATCGGCGTTGGCGGTCGGAATGCCCCGCAGATCGACCGGGTTGAAAAGCAGCAGCCGCACGTCGGTGATCTCAACCCTTTTGCCGGTCCGCTGAGCAAGGGCCGTTCCAAGCTGTTTAACGCCCTGCGACTTTCCGACGCCGGGCGGCCCCCACAGCATAACGGACGGAAAGCGCCGCAGGGACACGCCCGCCCGGATCAGCGCCGTATACGCCCGGGCCAGCTGCCCGACCGCCTCGCTGACGCTCAGTTTTCCTGCCTGTGTATCGCATTTTATCATATTTCTCTCACTCGCCCTCCTGTTTCCGATCTGCGTCATTTTCATTATAGCACATCAGAGCTTTCGAACGCAAATTTCAGAGCCCCGATTATCGTACTCTGAACACTTTTTTTGCCGACAGTCCCTTTCTCACGCGCCGCGTTCCTCACAGCCCCGGCGCATGCCTGTTTCTGCCGGCGAAAAGAACCTGCCGTTTTAAGGAACTCCGGACCGGCATGCGCATATCAAAAAAAACCATCCCGAAAAAAAGCGAGCTGTAAAAGCCCGCTGTGTTTTTGGAGAAGCAGTCTTTTTTTTGATCAGCTCGACGAAGTCATACGGTTCCGTCTGCTCCGCAGGTCCCGGCATTGACAAACAGGATCTGTTCTCTTATAATTATCAGGCGCACGGTCCGGTCCCCCGGCACAAACCAATTTATGACCGGGATCGTTTTTGATCCTGCCTGTTATGCGCCGTTGATCATCCCATGCCTCTTCCGTGCCCATACGGACGAA
>CADBOC010000188.1 GCA_902796175.1 Oscillospiraceae bacterium
ATAAAATGGGTACGGGCGAAGCGAAGTCCTCACTTCTCACTTCTCACTTCTCATTCGCGTCCGCGGCCGCGGACGCGGTTTCCCCGAGCGTCAGCGAATAGAGAACGGTCTCCTTCACCGGTATGCCGAGGGTGCGGGCGACGGCTTCGGTATAGATCTCCATCTGCGTCCGGTAGCGCTCGACGAGGACCGACATATCCGGCACGCGGTCGGTCTTATAATCGACGATCACCGCCTCGCCGTCTTCGATGAAGATCAGGTCCGTCATGCCGTCCACCACCGTGATCTCGTCCCGGAAGCGTTCGTCCACGCCGGGGTAGAGATCGCAGACCGAAAAGCCGGCGGTAAAGCGGCGCTCCCGGTAGACCGTTTCGCTTTTCTCAATGCGGGCGTAGAGGCCGGAGGCGAAAAAGCCCGCGATCGTTTTCAGATCCACGCCCCCGGCCGCGCGTTCGGTCAGCCTGCCGCTGCCGACGAGGCGGGCCAGCTCCGCCTTCGGCGAGGCCTTCGCGCGGGCAAAGTCGCAGGTCTCGAGAAAGCGGTGGGTGGCGACGCCGCGCTCGGCGGGCGTGAGCGCCCCGTCGTAGAGAAAGGCGGGGGCGGCGTCCGCAAACGGGAGTGCGCCGGTCTGACGCTCCGAAAGCGAGGAGGCGGTCCCCTTCGCGCCGAGGCGCGAGACGGGCAGGTAGGGATAATCGAGCGAAAAGCGCGAAGCGATCTCTGAGACGAGCGCCGCCTGCGCTTCGGGCGCCGGGGCCGCCTCCTCCTCTTCGGCGGCGGGCGGCTCGACGACGCTGACCGACAGGCGGCTTTCCGCCGCGGCAAAGGACGCGCCGTACTGCCGCAGCTTTGCAGCGTCCGGATGGCGGAGAAAGACGGAGGCCAGCCACCGGAAGGGGGACGAAGCCTCGCTCACGGCAAAGGGCGGGAGCGGCCCCCCGGCGGGCAGAAGCGCCTCCACGCCGCCGAGGGTCTTATCGGGGTCCTCCAGCGTGGAGAGAACGATCAGCTTTTCTTTGGCGCGGGTCATCGCCACATACCAGATGCGCAGCTCCTCGCTGCGCGCGGCGGTCTGCCCCGCGAGGCGCACCGCGTAAGAGGAGAGCGTGTCGTAGAGCCGGACGTTCTCCGGCTCGCGGCGTTTGAGCCCCACGCCGTATTCGTGCGAAACAGAGAGGACAGACGACCCCTCTCTCAGATTGAAGCGGCGGCAGGAGCCCGCCAGAAACACGACCGGGAACTCAAGGCCCTTGGAGCGGTGCGTCGTCATGATCTGAACGGCTTCGCCGTCCGCCGGGGCGCTCCCCTTTTTGAGCTCGCCGCCGTTTTCGCGCAGCACGTTCAGGTAGCGCAGAAACGCGCCGACGCCCTTCGCGCCGTCTGCGCAAAAGCGCAGGGCGGCCTCCTGCAGGGCGCGGAGATTCGCGACCCTGAGCGCCCCCTCCGGCATCGCCCCGGCGATCTGCAGCAGGGGCGTTTCGTCAAACAGGACCCCCAGCAGCTCGTCGCAGGACAGCGTTGCGCTCAGCCGCCTGAGGCCTGTCAGGGTCTCGATGAGCGCCGCGCAGCGTTCATCCCCTTGATCCGCCGCGAAGACCAGGCGGGCGTAGAGCGAAACGCCTTTGCGCCCGAGAGAGGCGGAGCCGTTTTTGACGCGGGCGGCCTGCCCCGGCGTAAAGCCGAAAAGGGGCGAGAGCATCACGGCCAGCAGGTCTACGTCCCGGTGGGGGTTGTCGATGACGTTCAGAAAGGACAGCGCAAGGCGGATCTCCGCCGTATCGAAAAAGCCCGCGCGGGAATCAAGGCTCGCGGCGATCCCGCGGCGGCGCAGCGCGGCGGCGTAGCGTTCCGCCACTCCCTTGCCCGAGCGCAGCAGGATGCAGAAATCCCCGGGGCGGCAGGGCCTGAGACCGTTTTTCGTCTGTACCGCGAAGCCCTCGGCCAGGTACCGGGCGATCCGCCCGGCCGCGGCCTCCGCCTCCGCCGCGGCGTCGTTATCCTTTTCGCCCTTCACGATCAGCCACTCGGTCTCGCAGCCCCCGCGTTCGGTATAGTAATCCGCGCCGAAGGTCAGGCGCTCGTCCCCGCTGTAATCGATCTCGCCGCATTCCGGGCTCATCAGGGCCGAGAACACGTCGTTCACCGTATCCGTCACCTCGCGGCGGGAGCGGAAGTTTTTATCCAGCACGATCTTCGCGGGGTCTTCGCTGCCGGTATAACGCGGGTACCGTTCGCTTTTTTCGATGAAGATCTCGGGGCTCGCGAGGCGGAAGCGGTAAATGCTCTGCTTTACGTCGCCCACGGTAAAGAGGTTGCGCCCCTCCCGCGAAAGCGACCGGAAGAGCGTATCCTGCGCGCGGTTCGTATCCTGATACTCGTCGATGAGGATCTCTCTGAGCCCCGCGCCGATCTGCCGCGCGAGGGGCGTGCGCCCGTCCTCCGCCCCGGGGTCGCAGAGCAGTCTGAGCGCGAAGTGCTCCACATCCCCGAAGCCGTAGCGGTTTCGCGCCTGCTTTTCGGCGAAGAGCCTGCGGTGATACCCGAGCGTACATTCCACCAGCGCGTCGACCGCGGGGCGCAGCGCCGCGAGATCGGCGAAATGCTCCGCTTCGGTGCAGCAGTGGAGCGCGAGCAGGCCTTTGAGCGTATCTTTCGCCTGACTGCGTTTGGCGGTCGCCGCCACTTTACAGGGATCGTCTTTCGTGCCCTTTACCGTATTGAAGCGGTGGCTGCCCATGCGATCAAACGCCGCCTGAACCGGGACGAAGGCGGCGTCCCAACCGGGGTCCGCGGAGAACTGAGCGAGCGCGTCTTCGATCGCGGCGGTCTCATCTTCAAACGTCGCGCTGTTTTTTTCCCAAAGCCCGTCGTGGTTTTTGAGCGTTTCGGCGGCGTCCCGCATCAGCGAGAGGCAGTAGCCGAGGCCCTGCTTTAAGCGGCCGAGCAGGATCCGGCCCCAGGGGCTTTCGGCTGCGGGGCGGTCGTCAAAGGCCGCGCCCACGCCCATGAGCCACGCGTCGGGGTCCGGCTCGCTCATGGAAAAATCGGAGAGCGCGAGAATGCCGCCGACGAGGGCGGCGTCGTCCCGCCCCGCGTCGAACAGACGGGTGAGCGCGAGAAAGCCGGGGTCTTCGGCGGCGTAGCGTTCCTCGATCTCCGCCATCAGGGCGGCGCGCTTCACGGCGGCCTCTTCGCCCTCCTCCAGGATCTCGAAATCCGCCTCGGCGCCGCAGTCGCTGAAGTATTCGCGCACCAGACGGACGCAGAAGGAATCCATGGTGCTGACCTGCATCTCAGAAAGCCGCCCGGTGAGCCTGCGGAAAAACGCGGCGCGTTCCGGTTTTTCGGCGGCAAGCTTCTTTACGCGCTGAAAGATCCGCCCGCGCATCTCGGCGGCGGCGGCGTTCGTAAAGGTGACGACCAGAAGCGCCTGGGGCGGGCAGGGATCCGCCTCATCCGTCAGAAGGCGCGCGATGCGCTCTACCAAAACGCTGGTCTTGCCGGACCCCGCCGCGGCGGAGACCAGCAGCGCCCCGGTAGGCGCTTCGATCGCCGCACGCTGCGCCTCGGTCCATATATGATCTGCCATGCCTGTTCCCTCCTTTAAGGAATGAGAAGTGAGAAGTGAGAAGCGAAAAGTGAGAAATGAGAAGTGAGAAGTCTCGGAAAACGCTTCGCGTTTTGAATTATAATTCGGGTACGGGCGAAGCCCGTCCATCATTTCTCACTTCTCATTTCTAATTTCTCATTTCTGACTGTTTTCCTCCGCCAGCGCCTGTCTTGCCTGTTCGTGCTTCAGCGCGGCCACGGTCCGCTTTTCGCAGTCCGCCTCTTTGCCGCAGACGGCGGCGTAGTCGCAGTATTCGCAGGGCGTTTTTCCGCCCTCCTCGATCGGCAGAGCGGGAACGCGGCCCCCGTGCAGGTCCATGCCGAAACGGCGCAGGATGCGGTCCGTCGTCTCGTGCAGCAGGCGGAACTCGTTCGGGGAGAGGAACTCGCCCTTCATGCTGCCGTCGGGGCGGATCTGAGCGTTCAGGTAAACGCCTTTCGCGTCATGCTCCATGGCGCAGAGCACACGCTCATCCTCCAGCACCACGCCGTTCATTCTGCCGTTTTCCAGCTTCTGCCGCAGCACCTCCGCCTCAGAGCTGCCGCGGCCGAGGTTTTTGCCGCCCGTTTTCGCCGGCACGTAGAGCACGCCGGCGGGCTTCGTCTCGCCGTAGCGTTCGCCGCCGTTTTCGCAGACGGCGAAGAGGTAGAGCAGCATCTGCATGTTGAGGCCCTCGAACACGTCGCTGAGCTTAAACTCTTTGCCGCCGGTCTTGTAATCGATCACGCGCACGTAGCGGCCGTCGGGGCCGTCCCAGAGGTCCACGCGGTCTACGCTGCCGCTTAAGGAGAGCCGGCCGCCGTCGGGCAGCGTGAGCGTATAGGCAGGTATGTCGGCGTTTTTGCCGCCGATGGCAAGCTCCATATCGGCGGGGCGGAAGTCGCTGTCCTTCAGCTCGCTGCGGATGCGCAGCAATATCTCGCGGATCGTCCGCTCGGTTTTCACAAGGCTGCGCCGGATCGCGGGCGTCAGCAGCTCGCCGCCGCCCATGTACGCCGCGACCCATTCCGAAACGGCAGCAGAGATCTCGGAAAAGAGCGTCTCCTCCGGCACGGTCCAGAGCCCGTCCCCCTTATGGCTGCCCAGCAGCTTTTCGAGGGCAAAGTGCACCAGCAGGCCGTTGATGCGCACGTCGAGGCTTACGGGCGCGTCGCGCTCCACCCCCATGCCGTAGCGGCAGAAATAGGCGAAGGGACATTTGGCGTAGGCCTCCGCCCGCGAGGCGGAGACGAAGAGGTCTCTGCCGAAGAGCGCGACGGCGTCGGCCCTGTCTTCGATCACGGCTCCCACCCCCGCCGCAGCGCGGTCCAGCGCCTGCAGCCGCCCCGCGTACCCGGGGCAAGCGCTGAGCGCCCCGCGCAGCGAAGCGGTGATAACGTCGTTCTGTCTGTAACGGGCGGCGTAGAGCGCGAAGGCCGTCTCGGCGGAACCGACGCGTAAGATGGGGTCGAGCCGCGCCGCGTCCGTCTCGTTGAGCTCCCCCAGCGCCGCCTTTACGTCCGCGATAAAGGGCGAGGGGGTCAGCGTCTGCCCGGCGGTATCCGCCGCGGCGTAGGAGAGATACAGGCGATTTGAGGGCGAGGTGAACGCCGCGTAGGCGTAGAGCTGCTCTTTTTCATAGCGCTCCTCCGGCAGCTCGGCGACGGGAAGGTCCAGATCGGCGAGGGTACGCGCCTCCTCAGCCGTGAACACGCCGCCGTCGGGCGCGGCGGCCGGGAAAAAGCCCTCGTTCATGCCCGCGACAAAGACGGCGGCGGGCGAAAGCACGCGCGAGCGCTCCACCGTGCCGATCAGGATCTCATCGACGCCGGTCGGGATCTCGCCGAGCGTGGAATCGGCAAGCATGAGCGTGAGCAGCTCATAAAAATACACGGGATCCACGCGCCCGCCCCCGGCCGCCTCGGCGAGGGCATCCAGCGCCGCCATGCAGGCCTCCCACGCCCGCCCGCAGGAGAGCGCCTCGGCCGAACGCGCGTCTTCGGCAAGGCAGCGCGCGTAATCGCGGTAACGCTCGTCCGCTTTGATCTCTTTCAGATAGAAGTATAGCGCGCGGCAGTTCTCCCGCGCGTCTCCGGCGCTGAACACGTCTCTGAGGCGTTTCAGGGGGGCGACCAGCGTCTCTCTGGCGGCGTTGAGCGCCTCCAGCGCCGCGGCCGAGGCTTCATCCGACTCGGCGCCGAAGCCGCCGGGGTTGCCCTTGAAGGGAGAGAGCCACGCCGCGCCGTCGATCCCCCAGCGGGTCACATAGCTCTCAAGGCGGAACTCCTCCTCCTCGGGAACGTTCGTGATACCCGTTTTCAGCAGAGAGAGCAGCTCTTCGGTGGAAAAGCCCTTCGCGGCGACGGCGGCCGCGTGCAGCAGCAGCCGCGCCGGCGGGTAGCGGTAGAGCTCGCGGCGCTTATCCTCAAAAACGGGCAGACCGCAGTTTTTGAGCGCCGAGGTGAGCGCCGGCATGTAGAGCGGGTCGCGGATGAACACCGCGATATCCCGGGCGCGGCACGCGCCCGTTTCGAGCAGCTCCTTGATCTGCACGGCGATCCGTTCGCACTCGGCGTAGCGGTTCGCCGCGCGCGTGAGCGTGATCTCAGGCGCCGCCCCCTGTAAGGCGGCCCCCCCGTCGGCAAAGAGACCCTCGCGCAGGCGGCGGAACGCGCCGCCGGCATCGGGGTCCTCCACGTGCCGACAGTAGGTTCTGACGCCCGCGCGCTGCGCCGCCAGCTGCAGGCGGTTTTTGAGCGCCTCCATGAACTCGAACCGCGCTTCGCCCTTATCCGAAAACGGCCCGGGCAGCGAGACGGTGACGTCCGTCTGCCGCAAAAGCGCCTCGAGCAGCTGCATCTGCACGGCGGTAAAGCTGCTGAAATCATCCAGAAAGAACGCGGTGCCGGCAAACAGCCGCCGGCTCTGCAGCAGGGTGGAGGCGCGCCGCACGTTATCCGCGTCGCTTGAAAAACGCGGCAGCATCAGCGTTTCGTAGGCGGCGAAGACCACGGCGAGCTCTCTGGTCTTGCGCCGCAGCGTGCCCGCGGTAACGGCGGAAAGCCGCTGCAGGTCCTCGGCCGAGCCGCCCGCCTGCCGCACCGCCTCATACGCGTCGATCAGGGCGCGCACCGTCTTCGGGCGGCGGTAGTGCCGGCCGAAAACGGTGAGCTGCTCCGCGCAGTTTTTCAGCGCCAGGCTCATCAGCACGGTGGCGGCGGCGGAATCCGCCTCCGGCTTTACCGGCACGTCGTTCGCCTCGAGCAGGTCGCGGGCAAAATGCGAAAAGCCCGTCACCTGAAACCGGCTGCGGGCCGCTTCGCCGAGCGTCAGCAGCAGCTCCCGGTCGCGGATAAAGCTCTCCTGCGCCGGAACCAGCAGCACGGCGTTCCCGCCGTTTTCGGCCGCCTTCAGAAGCAGCCCGGATATCTCGGCCCGGTTCGCCGCGGCGTTCCGGCCGGTAAGGATCGTTAACATGGGTATTTCGCCCCCTTGAGATAAGAGTGGAGAGTGGAGATTTTATCTGTGTTTATTATACACCCTTGTGTGTCCGTTGCGCAGGACTCTGACAGGTTTTTTTTCGTCCAATCGCCAAATCCGGATTTGTCGAGGCAGAGGAATCGTTTTCGGCGAGGCGCGGAGGCCGCCTTCATCGGTAGCGCGGCTGCCCTCAGCCGC
>CADBOC010000189.1 GCA_902796175.1 Oscillospiraceae bacterium
CAGCCGAACAGGATCTGTACGCCCGCGTTCAGCAGATGCTGCTCGATGGAATAGTACAGCTCCTGCGCCTTTTCGGTACCAAGGTGCCGGATGGGGCAATCGACCAGCTTTAAGCCCGCCTGAATGGCGCGCTTGCGGATGCCCTTGACCTCCTCGGTGTTCTGGAGGCCCTCTACGTGCGGGTCCGCGCCGAAGGAGAGATAGATCTGATCCGTATAATCGATCAGCTCCTGCGCGAATTCCTCGCCGATAAGGCTCGGCAGATCGCCGCCCACCTCATAGCTGAGACTGAGTTTTCCGTCCGAAAACGCGCCCGCGCCCGAAAAGCCCGCCGTAATGTGGCAGTTGGGCTTGCAGTTCTGGCAGACGCGCGTCTTCTGCTTGGGGCAGCGGCGGTGCTCGATGGCGCGGCCCTTTTCGATGATCGTGATCTTTTTTTTGCTGCCGTGACGCAGCAGCTCCAGCGCGGTAAAGATCCCGGCGGGGCCTGCGCCCACGATCAGAATATCGGTTTGCATTATGATCTTCCCCTTTTTATTTCAGCGTTACGACCGTAACGCCGTCCTCGCCCTCGCCGTATACGCCGAGGCGGTAGCTTTTCACGAATTTATTCTTCTTCAGATGCCCCTGAACGGCCTTGCGCAGCGCCCCGGTGCCCTTGCCGTGGATCACGGTAAACTCCCCGATGCCGGAGAGCAGCATGGAATCCATGAATTGATCCAGCGTCAGAAGCGCCTCATCCACCGTCATGCCCCTGAGATCGCAGCGGGTATCGGCGGAAACGTTCATGCGCGATTCGCCCTTCTGCCGTGTGATCACGGTCTGCTTCGGGGCTTCCTTTTTCTTTTCGACGAGCCGCAGGCTCTCTTTTTTTACGCGCATGCGCGCCGTACCGGCCAGCACCTCCACCTGCCCGCGTTTGTCGGGGGCGGAAAGGACGCTCGCCTCGCGGCCGAGGTCCGTCAGCAGCACGGTATCGCCCGGAACGGGGTCCCGCGGCAGCACGTAGTCCTCATCCTCGTACAGAGTCGTCTGCACGGGGTTCACCGTGCGGTCGAGCTCCGACAGGCTCCTCTTCATGCGCTGGCGCGCCTCCTTCGCCATGGCGGCGGGATCGCGCGCGGCCTTCATCTCGCGGCGGAGGTTCTCGGCCTCCAGCATCAGCATGCCGGCGGCGCGGCGGGCGTTTTCGGTCAGCTTTTTCGCTTCGCTCTGCGCCCTTTCATATTCCTTCTGCCGCAGCGCTTCGGCCTCCTCCAGCTTTTTCTTTGCCTCGGCAAGGATCCGCTCGTATTCGGCCTTTACGGCTTCGGCCTCCTGCTTTTCTCCCTCCATCTCCTGCCGGGAGCGTTCAAGGCTGTCCACCACCGACTCAAAGCGGGTGCGGCCCTCGTCCACGAACTCGCGGGCGCGGTCCACGATTCCCTGCTCCATGCCGAGGCGCAGCACAATGGCGAAGGCGTTCGAGCGCCCGGGCACGCCGATGAGCAGCCGGTAGGTCGGGCGCAGGCTCTCCACGTCGAACTCGCAGCAGGCGTTCTCCACCCGCGGGGTCTGGAGGGCGTAGGTTTTGAGCTCCGCGTAGTGCGTGGTGGCGGCCACCTTCGCGCCGTACAGGCGCAGGCGCTCGAGGATCGCCGTGGCGAGGGCGGCGCCCTCCACCGGGTCGGTGCCGGCGCCAAGCTCGTCGATCAGCACAAGGCTGCCGGTATCCGCCTGTTCGAGAATGGAGACGATGTTCACCATGTGGGCGGAAAAGGTGGAAAGGCTCTGCTCAATGCTCTGCTCGTCGCCGATGTCCGCGAAGACCGTCTCAAAGATACACACCTCGCTCCGGTCCGCCGCCGGGATCATCAGTCCGCAGGCGGCCATCAGGCTCAAAAGCCCCAGCGTTTTGATGCTCACCGTTTTGCCGCCGGTGTTGGGGCCGGTGATCACCAGCGTGTCGAACTCCCCGCCAAGGCGGATATCCGTCGGCACCACCTTGTCGGGGTCGAGCAGCGGGTGCCGCGCCTGTTTTAAGTCCACGCGGCCTTCGTCGTTCAGGATCGGCGCGCTGGCCCGCATTTTGTACGCGAGCTGCGCCTTCGCGAAGATCAGGTTGAGCTCCGCCAAGGTCTCAAAGTTGTTCCTGACCGCCTCGCCGATCTCGCCCGCCTCGGCGGAGAGGGCGGATAAGATCCGCTCGATCTCGGCGGCCTCCTTGCTTTTGAGGACCCGTATCTCGTTGTTCGCCTCCACCACCGCCATCGGCTCAATAAAGACGGTCGCGCCGGAGCCGGAGGTATCGTGCACAAGCCCCGCCACCTCGGAACGGTACTCGTTTTTCACCGGGATCACGAAGCGGCCGTTGCGCTGGGTGATGATGGCGTCCTGCAGCATTTTCTGGTAATGGCTGCTGCGCACCATGCTCTCAAGCTTTTCCCGGATCCCCTGCGACTGGTTCCGGATCTTGCGGCGGATGTCGGCGAGCTCCCGCGAAGCGTGGTCGCTGATCTCCTCCTCGCTTAAGATCGAGGTCGTGATCTCCTCCTCAAAGGCGCGGTTCGGCACAAGGGAGGAGAAGAACACGTCGAGATTGGTCTCGGCCCCGGGCTGGTTAAAGCGCCAGTCGTGCACGCTGCGGATCACGCGCAGCACCTCCGCCACCTGTAAAAGCTCCCGCATCGTCAGCACGCCGCCGGCGGCGGCTCTCGCGAGAGCGGAATCCACGTTCGAAATCGCGCCGAAGGAGGGCGCGCCGAAGCGGGCCATCAGCGAAAACGCCGCGGCGGTCTGCTTCATCAGGGCGGAGGCTTCGGTGAGCGTCGCAGCGGGCGTCAGCGACGAAGCAAGCTCAGCCGCGTCCGAAAACGCGGTGAGAGCCGCGAGTCTTTCCAGTATTTTATCAAGCTCAAGCGCTTTATGGTGTTTGTTCAGCATAAAAGCACCCTTTCTTTACTCAAAAACGCGCGCTGCCGAGGCTCGGCAGCGCGCCGGTTAATCTTTCGTCAGACCTCCGTTCCGCCGAAGGGGCGGATGGAGAGAACGTAGCAAGCGCCCTCCCCGAAGAGCGCCTCCATCTGCGCCTTGTACGTATCGAGGAGGTCGAGCGGCACGAAGGCCTGAATGGTTCCGGCAAAGCCGCCGCCGTGCACGCGCCACGCGCCCCGGCCGCGCAGGATCGCTTCGCTGAGAGCCAGCGCCAGCGCCACGGGCTGCTGTTCGGGTCTGCTCGCCGCGAACACGTTCTGGTTGTACATATAGGAGGAGCGGCCGGAATCGATCGTCACGGCCTTAAAGGTCTCGAAGTCGCCTCTGCCGAGCGCCTCGGCCTCGCGCGCAACGCGGCGGTTCTCTTCATAGAAGTGCATGGCGCGCATCAAAGGACGCTCGCCGAGCTTTTCACGCAGGGCGGCAAGGTTCGCCATCACCTGAGCCTCGTCTGTCTCGCGGAGGTTCTTTTTGCCGAAGAAGGCGGCCACCGCCTCCATTTCGCGGCGGATGGCGGCGTACTCATCCGTAAGATCCGCGTGGTCGGCGCGGGTATCCACAATGCAAAGCGCGTGCCCGCAGGAGGCGAAATCGAAGGACACGGGCGTGATCACGGGCGCCGCGGGATCCGCGAAATCGATCTGCACAAAGCCGCCGACGGAGCAGGCCATCTGGTCCATGAGGCCGCAGGGCTTGCCGAAGAACTCGTTTTCGGCGTACTGGGCGATCTGGGCGATCTCCACGGCGGAGACCTTTCCGTCGTTATACAGGTAATTGAGCAGCGTGCCGACCAGCACCTCGTAAGAGGCGGAGGAGCTCATGCCGGAGCCCTTGAGCACGTTGTTGACGGTGACGGCGTGCAGACCGCCGATCCTGTAGCCGAGCTGCACGAAACGGGCGGCGACGCCGCGCACAAGGGCGGCGGACTTGTCTCGCTCCTTCTCCTGCGGGGTAAGCACACCGCAGTCGACGGTATCGCCGGGGTAGCGCTCGGATTTCACGATGATGCGCCCGTCGTCCGATCTCGCGGCGCAGGCGACGGCGTCCAGATTGATGGCGGCGGCAAGCACCTTGCCGTGGTTGTGGTCCGTATGGTTGCCGCAGACCTCTGTCCGGCCGGGGGCGGAGAAAAAGCGGAGGTCCGCCGCGTCGCCGAACTGCGCCTCAAAGAGGTCGGTCAGGTGCAGATAACGGGCGCGCGCCGCGGGGATATCGCCGTACAGGCGGGCAAGTCTTTCATCCAGATCGCCGGCGGCGATCGCGCTGCGGGTAGCTTTCAGATCAGGCATGGTTATCGTTCCTTTCAGATTCATTGGGCCGGTCTTCCGGCTTTGTCTCCCCCGAGATGCGAAGTGACAGCTTGAACACGCCGCGTATCACGAAGAAGGAGATCCCGGTCAGGATCAGCAAAAACGTAAGCGGTACGAAGAAGCTGGAGCTCAGGGGATCGTAGACGTTGTTGCCGATAAAGGAGTAAGAGACGAGTCTCGGCGTCAGCGCCGCCATGGAGATGAGCATATACTTTACAAACGGATACTCAAAGCTGCCGTAAAGGTGGCTTACGGTGTTAAAGGGAAAGACCGGCACAAGGCGCAGGGCGAAGAGCACCAGCGGATTGTGGCGCGCGTCCACCCGGAACAGCGCCTGGGTGGTTGGGTATTTTTTCAGCACGTTGTTCCAGAACCCCTCGCCCATCTGCACGCCGGTAAAAAAGCGGAAGGCGACGGTAAACGCCATGCCGACAAAATTGATGAGAAAGGAGTGGACCGGCGAAAAGACCATGGCGGTCATGATGTGCACGGCGGGGTAGGGGTAGATCGCGGAGAGGCTGCGCAGCAGATACAGCAGAAAAATCACGATCACGATCAGCCAGCGGTTGTTGAGCGAGGCGACCTGATGCTCGAAACGCGCCAGCATCACAAGATACTGGTCGTACCGTTCGCGCACACTCGGTATATGCATGCAGATCACCAGCGTCAGCAGCGCCGCCGCGCCGATGAACGAGAGGATGCCCAGCGCCTGAAACAGCCGCAGCAGCGCCGCCGTACGCTCGGCTGTGGATTTTTTACGTTTGATGCGCACCCCTCCTCTCCCTGCAGTCGTCCATAGTTATTTTATATTATACTATATTCGCGCGCCCCGGTCAAGAGCAAAAACGCGCCCGCGGCGCGTGTGAACGGTTCGCAGCAGTCAGTAGTCAGTAGTCAGTAGTCAGAAGTCAGAAATGAGAAATGAGAAATGAGAAATGTCGGAAAACGCTTCGCGTTTTGTTTTTTTATAATCGGGCAAGGGCGAAGCCCTTCCTTCACTTCTCACTTCTCATTTCTCACTTCTCACTTCGTTCTCCCCGCGCGGCGCTTCACGCGTTCATGAGCGCGCTTGCGAGAGAATCCGCCGTCATATACGCTTCCCTCGCTCCGGCGGCGAAGAGCTGCCCCGGGGTGCGAAAGCCCCAGCCGACGGCGAAAAGCCTGAGCCCCGCGTTTTCGGCGGTCTCAACGTCCACCTCCGAATCCCCGACGTAAACGGTCTCCTCCGCCCGAACGCCGAGCTCCCGAAGCGCCCGCAGCACCGCGTCCGGCGCGGGCTTTTTCGGCACGTCCGGCCGGCCGCCGGCGGCGGCGTCAATAAGGCCCGGGAAATACGCTTCGCACAGCGCCTTTACGGCGGGCTCGGCCTTGTTGCTCACGACCCCGACGCGTATCCCGCGTTTCTTAAGATCCCGCAGCAGCGCCCCAACGCCGTCGTAGGGCCGGGTATGATCCCGGCAGTGTTCCGCGTAATAGGGCATGAACGCCGCCTGTACCCTGGCCCGAAGCTCGGCGGAAGCCCCCGCCGGCACGCCGCGCTCGATCAGCTTCGGAATGCCGTTCCCGACGAAAGCGCGGGTCTCTTCCAGACTGCGCGAAGGCAGCGAGCAGGCGTTCAGCGCGAAATTCAGCGCGTCGCGCAGGTCCCTGAGCGTATCGAGCAGGGTGCCGTCCAGATCAAAGAGCACAGCGGAAAGCATGAAAAAGTCCTCCCAAAAAGAAAAGTCATCTTATCATACTCCCCCGCCGCGTCTTCGTCAAGTCCCGCGCGGAAATCGGATATTGACTTAGGCGGGCGAAACGGGTATACTTTGGGTGTGAAAGGGGCTGCCGAAGATGAAGCACGATCCGTTTTTCTTTTTATCAAAGGAGAAGACCGAGACGCACCTGCCGAACCGCGAGATCCTGTATTACGCGGTCGGTCTCACGGGGCAGAACATCTCCTACAGCTTTCTGTCGAACCGCCTGACCTATTTCTACGAAAACCACGCGGTCAGCGAAAAAAACGCCGGCCTCGTCGGCAAGCTGATGAGCGCCACCTATGTATGGGACGCGATCAACGATATCTTTATCGGCGCGTGGGTGGACGCGCGCGGGCACAAGCCCTATAAAAAGCTCTTTCCCTACCTCGCCTGGTTCCCGCCGTTCATCGGGCTTTTAGCGGCGCTGATGTTCGTGCCCGTCGGCGCGTCGGACGTGTTCCGTCTGATCTGGCTCGGCTTATGCTACTTTCTGTGGGATTTTCTCTACTCGTTTCAGGACGTAGGTCTCTGGGGGCTTATCTCCCTCTCCTCCCCGCACTCGGCGGAGCGCGGGCGCGTGGCGCAGTGGGTCTCCATCGGCGCGGGGGCCGGCGGCGCGATCGGCGGCGCGTTCCCGATGCTCTGGGATATCTTCGAAAAATCGCTGGGGATGCCCGAAAGGCAGATCTTTACGGTCTTCGCCTTCGTATTCGGCCTCGGCGGCGAGCTGCTCTCCTTAACGGCGGCGCGATTCCGCGAGCGGGTGGATACGCCGGTGCAAAAGCACGAAAACCCGCTGCAGGCGGCGGCGATGATCCGCCACAACCCCACGCTCATCCTGATCTCCCTCGCCCGCTTTTTCAAGGATACCTACCCCAAGGTAAACCAGACCTATTTCTTTCAGAGCGAATACCGCGACGGAGCCGTGCTGCAGGGCGGCACGGCGGAGATGGTCTACGGCATCGTTTCGGGCGTGCCGGGCAGCGTCGCGCTCTTTTTCGCGAACCGCGTGATCGCGGCGCTGGGCGGCGCAAAGCGGATGCTCATCATTTCGCAGGTCCTCGCCGTGGGCGTGCGCCTCGCGGGCTTTTTCGTCGGCAGGATCCCGGGCGTAAAATACAACACGCTGCCGGGCTTCATCCTGATGGCGGCCATCGTCTCCGTCGCGAACATCCCGGGCTCCCTGATGGATATCGCGCACCGCACGCTCATCAGCGATTCCATCGACGAGGTGGAATATAAGACCGGCCTCAGAACGGAGGGCGTCTCCTTCTCCATGCAGAACTTCACCTCCAAGATCACGAACGGCGCGGGCACGCTGATCCAGAACTTCTTTCTGTATAAGGTGCTGGGCTACCGGGCCTACAAGGACGAAAACTACATCGCCATGCAAAACGAGACCTTCTACAAATGGCAGTTTCCGCTCTTTATGCTGGGCCCGATCGTGGGAGCCGTTCTCTATATCCTCGTGATCGCCTTCATAAAAGACGACCCCGCCCGCCGCGACGAGATCGAGCGCGAGCTGAAAAAACGGCGCGAGCAGACCGCGCGCGCCGACGCCGCGCAAATGAACGGTTAAAACGCAACGGGGAAAAGCTCCGGAAAAACGCTTCGGCGTTATGATCCGAAAGAATGTCTGCGAAAAAACCAAAGCCCGTCCTTTTTCCCGCTTGCCCGCCATTCAATCAATACTAAAGGCCGTTCATTCCCATTTGGCGAATACGGTCTTTTTTTGTATTGCCATTCCGCCCCAAATGTGCTAAAGTAACAAAAAAAGCAGAACCCCCGTCATCCCTCTCCCCTCTCCCCTCTCCCCTCTCCCCTCTTCACTCTTCACTCTTCACTCTTCACTCTCCACTCTTCACTCTTCACTCTTCACTCTTCACTCTTCACTCTCCACTCTCCACTCTTCACTCTTCACTCTCCACTCTCCAAACTCCACTCTCCCCTCCCCAAACTCCCCTCTCCACTCTCCCCTCTCCAAACTCCACTCTCTTCAAAAGGCAGGCGACCCATGAAACCAAATCCGCGTCTCGCGCTCTATTCCGCGGGGCATTTTCTGATCGACTTTTCCTGCGCGTTCCTCCTGTTCCGATATTTGCCGCAGACGGCTGGCCGGGCGGAGCTCCTTCTGCTCTACAATTTCTGCGCCTTCGCGCTGCAGATGCCCATCGGGCTTCTGGCGGACCGCTTCGGGAACTGCCGCGTATTCGCGGCGCTGGGCTGCGTTTTCACGGCGGCGGGCATGCTGTTTCGCGCGGCAGCCCTGCCCCTCGCGCTCTTCGCGGGGGTGGGCAACGCGCTCTACCACGTCGGCGGCGGCCTCGATACGCTGAATGAAAGCGGGCGCAAAGCGGGCAGGCTCGGCGTGTTCGTTTCGCCCGGGGCGTTCGGCCTCTTTCTCGGCGGCATACTCGGCAGGGGCGGCTTTCCCGCCCCCGTTGTGCCGGCGCTGCTGCTCACGGCGGCGGCGGCGATCCTGCTCCTGTGCCGGGATTCCGCCCCGGCGTCGGTCCCCTCCGTCAGGCTTCCGCCCGCGGGGCTGCTGCTCGGGCTCTCGCTCTTCGCGGTGGTGGCGCTGCGGTCCTGGACCGGCTTTCTCTTCCGCTTCGGCTGGAAGAGCGGCGTATGGTCCTGGGTCTTCGTGCTGGCGGTGGTGCTGGGCAAGACCCTCGGCGGCGTGCTTTACGACCGCATCGGCGCGCCTGCCGCGGCGGCGGCAAGCCTCGGCGCGGCGGCAGTGCTCTTTCTGTTTTCGGATCACCCCGCCGCCGGCGTTGGGGCGGTGCTGTGCTTTAACATGACCATGCCTCTCACGCTGCGCTGGGCGGCGGATCTGCTGCCGAAGGCGAAGGGCTTTTCCTTCGGGCTTCTCACCTTCGCGCTGTTTCTGGGCTTTCTGCCCGCCTATTCCGGCGTCAGCCTGCCGGCGTCGGGCCGGCTCTACGCGCTGCTGAGCCTCGCCTCGCTCGCGCTGCTGATCCCGGGGTTCAGAAAGGACGGTGTATTGACAAAATTTTGTTCTGAGCCGTAAAAACAGGCTGCGGGCCGCTTCGGATGAGACGGCTGCGGCCGCCCCCGCGGCGGCGGAGACGCCGGCGTCGGTAGAGGCTCCGCCCCCCGAAACCGCCGCGTCGCCGGAAGACGCCCCGCGCTGAACCGCTTCCGGCAAAAAAGCCGCCGCAAAAAACCGAACGGAAAGGAGGGGAACGCCGTCATGCGGGACCCCCAAGCCATGCTGCTGAGCTTCGGCGTTTCACTGGGGCTGACGATCCTCATCGAAACCGCCCTCGCCCTGCTGAGCAAAAAGCGGGGCCCTCAGCTCCTCTTCGTCGTACTGGCGAACTGCTTTACGAACCCCGCCGTGGTGCTCGCCACCCGTCTGTTCGGGACCCCGGCGTTTATAACCGGCGAGGTCTTCGCCGTAACGGCGGAGTGGCTGATCTACCGGTATTCGGGTGCCCGCTTCAAACGGCCGTTCCTCTTTTCGCTGACGCTCAACGCCGTCTCCTGCTCCTTCGGCCTGCTGCTCAACGTTCTTACCCATTCATAGAAAGGAAGCTTCTGTCATGCTGAAAAAACCGTTTACGCTTCTTCTGAGTCTTCTGCTGCTCTGCCTGTCCCTGACGCCCGCCTTCGCCGACCTGGTGTGGGAACCAAGCGATGATTTTTGGGTTTCGCACAGATCCGAATGCACCAAAACGGGCGACGATCCTTACTTCCCGAGTGAGGATTTTGAAGCGCAGGCTCAGATCCGGGTGGTAAAGTCCCCCGAAGATCATACGCCCGTCAAAACCATTGAGCCCGGAGAAAGCTTCGGGACCGCGGTCAAGTGGGATAAACACCCCTTCTGGCGTCTGCTCTCCGATGAATCCGGCTGGATCGTGCTGGAAAACGCAAAGCGGTATTATACCGAGCGCGATTTTCTGGCCGAACACGAGGATGAGCTGGTAAAACCGGAGACGGAGGAAAAGGTCGCGTATGAATACGATACGGTCGCATGGCTGTATCCCGGTTCCGCGACGCATTCGCAGCTCTACAGTTTGTATGAACTCACCCCGGACGGAACCATCGAGTACAAATATACGGATCAGGACGGCCGGATCTGGGCCCAGATGGGCTTTATTTATCAGCAGTCCGTAAGCTGGATCTGTCTCAGCGATCCCTACAGCACGGATCTGCCCGCGAACGCGCC
>CADBOC010000190.1 GCA_902796175.1 Oscillospiraceae bacterium
GACGTGCGCGGCTCGGCGCTCGGCATTTCCGGCGAGTTCGCCTGCAACGCCACCGAAAAGGAGGCCTGGCAGCTCAACTGGTGATCGTTCCGCCGCTAAACGTGCGGCTTCAGCGCTGAGACAGACGAAAAAACGGGGATCTTCCGTGGCGTTGCCGATGGAAGATCCCTGTTTTGCTGTCTGGCTGTCAGAATGTGTACCCCGGGCGGATCCGCTCCTGCGCCTGCGTATCGCGCTGACGACGGGTCCCACGCGGCAAAGCCATCGGGCCTCGCCGCGCCCCGCGAAACGCAGATCAAAGCGCATTACCCGCATCGGTAATTGCCTTCGAAGCTTCCTCCGGGGGTGCTTCAGAGGGGGGTTCGGCTTTGTCTTCCTCTGTTATGTGGCCGCAGCGCAGCATAAAGCGTATCACATGGGCGGCGGCGCGCTGCAGCTCCGCTTTTGTGATCCCGTCGCGCGCGCCGAGCGTTTCGAGCAGCGTGCCGTCCGGCTCCCGTTTGCCTGCGCGTCCGCCGCCGGGCATCAGCACGTCTACGCCCGCCCGCACCCGGTAAGCCTGATCGCGCAGGCTCGGGAATTCGGGGGAGCTCGCGCTCTGCATCCACCAGTCGGTGATCACAACGCCGTCAAAGCCCCATTCGCCGCGCAGGATCTCGGTGACGAGCGGGTAGTTGTAATGCCCCCACACGCCGTTTATCTTGTTGTACGAAGTCATCAGCACGGCGGGAGCGGCGGCTTTCACACAGATCTCAAAGCCGCGCAGGTAGATCTCCCTGAGCGCTCGCATCGAAACGACGCTGTCGTTTTTTGTTCGGTTCGTCTCCTGATTGTTGCAGGCGAAGTGCTTGGGGCAGCCGGAAACGCCGGCCTGTTCCAGTCCCTTTATGACCGCCGCGGCTGCCATGCCGCTGATCAGCGGATCCTCTGAAAAGTATTCGAAGTTTCTGCCGCAGAGCGGGTCGCGGTGGATGTTCATGCCGGGGGCGAGCAGCACGTCGGAGCCCCGTTCCTTCATCTCGGCCCCCACCGCTTCGTAAAGGCGTTCGATGAGCGGCGGATCCCAGGTTGAGGCAAGCGCCGCGCCGCACGGCAGCAGCGCCGCCGGCGCGCCGATGCGGATGCCGGAGGGACCGTCCGTCGTGACGACGGGGGCCAGTCCTTTTTCTCGCAGGCTTTCCGTAACGCCGCCGAACACGCCCGCGTTGCCGCGGGGGCCCAGGGGCGAGTTCATGGTATAATCTCCGCGTGTGATCGCCTCAAGCTCTTCGTCTGTCAGCTGCGCGATCAGGCTGTCGAAGAGGGCGGGATCGGCCTTTACGTCGCGCAGGGTCAGCGGTTTTTCCGCCGTATCGGCGTACGCGGCGGGGAGGGCGGCGAGTATGCGTTCCCTGAGAGGCGTTTCGCTGCCGGCGGAAGCGGGCCGGTAGGAGCGCCGGTACGCGCCGGAATCCTCTATGGCCGTCAGGCACATCAGCCGTTCTTCTTTTCGGGGCGGCAGTACGCTGCGGCACTGCCGCAGCAGGACCGTTTTTTCCTGTGTGAAGCTGCCCGCCAGGGCGGCGCTCCGAACGTCGGCGCCGAAAAAGAAACGGTATTTGCCCTTTTGCAGCACCCATGCGTCCCGAAAGCCCGAGACGCCGGTCTCGTCGTACGAGCCGAGCCGGCTTGATTTTACACAGAGCGTCACGTCCGTCTCTTCGCCCGGGGCGAGCGGATCGGTCTTTCCGAAGGCGCACAGGGTTCTCGCGGGCGTATCGAGCGGGCCGCCGGCGCAGGTATAATACAGCTGTAAGGTATGCCGCCCTGTTGCGGGACCGGTGTTTTTCACGCGGCAGGCAACGCGCACAGCGTCGCTTTCTCTGGTAAAGCGAACGTCGCCGACCGTGAATTCCGTAAAGCTCAGCCCGTATCCGAACGGGAAGAGAACGTCTTCGGGGGCGAAGGTCTCAAAATAGCGGTAGCCGACGTAGATATCCTCTTCATACAGGTTTTTCCGTTTGCCGCCGAAGTTGCCGGCAGAGGGGTACGCTTCATACGAGCGGGCGACGGTATCCGTCAGACGGCCGCCGGGGCAGACCGCGCCGGTCAGCACGTCCGCGAGGGCGTTTCCTCCCTCCATGCCGCCGAGCCAGCAGACGCCGGCCGCCGGTATATCCATCGTTTCGATGAAGGAGAGATCCATCAGGCTGCCGACGTTGAGCAGCACGCACAGGCGGGGAAAATACCGGCGCAGGAGCTTGAGATTCCGCTCTTCGGTCTCTGTCAGATAATAGCTGCCGGGCGTCAGGGAGTTCTCTCTGTCCTCCCCGGCGGCGCGGCCGATCATATAAACGGCCGTGCCGCTTTGTTCCGCCGCCTCGCGCACCCCGTATTCGGTGAGCGGCATCTCTTCGCGGCAGGTGGGCCAGTGCCCCCAGTAGCCGTCGTCGGGTTTGTTCTTTTTGCGCCAGCGCCTGAGCGCTTCTTCGGGCGCAGGCGCGAGGGGGACCCCCGCTTTATGCAGCGCCGCGTTGAGATTTGTTCGGTAATGGGCGTTCACGTCGCCGCCGGAGCCGTAGCCGACGCTGAACGGATCGAACTGCAGCCGCCCGAACAGGGCGGTCGGTTTCTCTTTTGACAGGGGAAGTATGCCGCCGTCGTTTTTCAGCAGCACAAAGCTTTCCGCCGCGGCGGCGCGGCAGAGCTTTTTCATTTCGTCGGTGGGCGGCAGCGGTTCTCCTCCCTTTGGTACGGAGGTCTGCGATACGCGGTTCGTTACCGCGTTCACCGCCGCGCCGATCGCTTTTTGAACTTTTTTCTTTGCGTCCATAGGCTGATCTCCCCTTGTATTGTTCGGCGCTGCCGGGGGGGCAGAGCGTATAGATACAGTTTAACATAAGGCTTGTGAAATTGCAATGCGCAAAGCGAAAACGGCGTTCCGGCGGAATAAAAAAACCACCCCTTGCGGGGCGGGCTGTCTGCTCAGGATGAAAGCTTAAAGAGCATATACTGATTCAGGCTGACTCCTTCGACTGCTGCGGCATCCTTCAGTTTTTTGTGCAGGCTGCGCGGGATCCGCAGAACGATCCGGCCGCTGTACTGCTCCAGATCCGTCTTCAAATCTTCAAGATCCGTCGATTCCGTCTCCAGCCGCGCGGCTTCGATCGCAAGGCGGTCTTCTTTTGTAGGCTCCTCCGGCTCTCTGCGGCTGATCTCATCCAGCTTGCGGGCTATTTCCTGCTCTGTCATACCATTGACCTCCCTTTCTCAATATTTGATGTTGGTACGCGTGTTGATCTCGATCACGGTGATCACGATCTCCCCCTTCACCCATTCAAAAAGGATCCTGTAATGCGCGATCTTAAACCGATACATATTATCGTAACCTTTCAGAGGAACGATATCCCCCTCCAGCCTTGAAAGGGAATCCAATGCTTTATACAGCTTTTTCCGCGTCGGTTAGTCCACGCTTTCAAGATATTTTTTCGGCTGCTTTTTCAGTCTTATCTGCATCTTACGTCCTCCTTTTGTCTATATGATATCACATGTAGTATTAAATGTCAATGGTTTTGTTCTGTTCTCTCATTCAGATTCAGGGTGTTGACACAGAGCAGATCTGTCCCCCAGCCGCCAAAGACCGGGCGGAGATCCGGGGCGAGGTCCGCGGCATGCTCCGCGCCGACAAATAA
>CADBOC010000191.1 GCA_902796175.1 Oscillospiraceae bacterium
AAAAAACCTCTTGAATTTATCATGCTAAAGTGCTAATATATACGCATTCGATCACAAACCAGACAGAAAGAAGGTTACAAAGTGGCGCACCCCGACAGCGAATCGGTAAAACGGCTGTACCGCGTGATCGCCGCCCTGCAAACGCCCGAGGCGTGCGCGGCGCTGTTCGAAGATCTTTGCACCATCCGTGAGATCGAGGATATGGCGCAGCGGCTCGACGCTGCGTTCCTGCTCGCAAAGGGCGACAACTATCAATCCATCTCAAAACAGGTCGGCATCAGTACGGCGACCATCAGCCGGGTCAGCAGGTGCCTGCGATACGGCAGCGGCGGCTACCGCGACGTGATCGGCGCGTTTGAGGCAAAGGAGGAAGACGATGACGGTTGACGAACGCATCTTAACGCCGGAGGAAAAAGCGGCCTTCACCCTGCGCGCGCTCTACGCGGCGAACGGCTACCGGCAGTACAAAATGAGTAAATTTGAGGAATACGATCTCTACGTCAGAAACAAGGATTTTCTGATCTCCGACAACGTGATCACCTTTACGGATACGAACGGCAAGCTGATGGCGTTAAAGCCGGACGTGACCCTCTCCATCATCCGCAGCACCGCGAACGCCCCCGGAGAGACGCACCGCATCTACTACAGCGAGAACGTGTACCGCGTTTCGAAGGGCACGCATCGGTTTCAGGAGATCCCGCAGACGGGGCTCGAGTGCATCGGGCCGCTTTCCGCCGCCGATCTCGCGCAGGTCACGGGCCTTGCGGCGAAAAGCCTGCTTGCGCTCTCCCCCTCGGCTGTGCTCAACGTCTCGCATCTCGGCATTTTAAGATCCTTGCTGGATCCTGCCGGCGCCGACCCCGAAACGGCGCAGAGGATCACGCGGGCGATCGGCGAAAAGAACCCGCACGAGCTCGCGGCGCTCTGCGCCGCCGCCGGCATAAGCGAAGAGACGGCCGGGCTGCTCGGCCGCCTGCTCGGCGTTTACGGGGACGTGGAGTCGGCGATGCGGCAGCTGATACCGCTGCTGGGAACGACCCCCGCCGCCCCCGCGCTCGAGGCGCTTTGCGCCATTCTCTCGCAGCTCGACGGCGAAAGCGAAAAGATCGTGCGCTTCGATTTTTCGGTCGTCAACGATCCGCGCTACTACAACGGCGTGGTATTCAAGGGCTATATCGAGGGTCTGCCCGGCAGCGTGCTCTCGGGCGGGCAGTACGACCGCCTGATGCGCCGCATGCGCCGCCCAGACGGCGCCGTCGGCTTCGCCGTGTACATGGACCAGCTCGAACGCCTGAGAGACGGAGGGAACGCCGATGCGTAAAACGCTCAACATCGCCCTGCCCAAGGGCAGACTCGGCGAAAAGGTCTACAAAATGTTCGAAGCGGCGGGCTACGAATGCCCGGCGCTCAGAGAGGGCGGCAGAAGGCTGATCTTCGAAAACCCCGAAAAGGGCGTGAGCTACTTCTGGGTAAAGCCCTCGGACGTCGCGATCTACGTAGAACGCGGCGCCGCCGATCTCGGCGTCGCGGGCAAGGACATTCTGCTCGAATACGAGCCGGACGTCTATGAGCTGATGGATCTCGGCACCGGGATCTGCCGCATGGCGATCGCCGGCAAACGCGATTTTGTCGACGACCCGACCCGCACCCTGCGCGTCGCGACCAAGTTTTCGAACATCACGGCCCGCTACTACGCCGAGCAGGGCCGCGACATCGATATCATACACCTGAACGGCTCCATTGAGCTCGCGCCGATCCTCGGGCTTTCGGACGTGATCGCCGACATCGTGGAAACCGGCACCACCCTGAAAGAAAACGACCTGACGGTTCTTGAGACGATCGCGCCGATCTCGGCGCGGCTGATCGCGAACCGTTCAGCCTGGCAGTTCAGCCGCGACGCCGTCACGGCGCTGGTGGAAGCCATGCAGAAAACAAAGGAGAAGGACTGAATATGATCCGCATACTGAGATACGGCGAAGTAAAGAACAGCGAGATCTTTGCCCGCACCGAACCGAAAACAGACGTCGCCGCCACCGTAAAGGAGATCATTGAGACCGTGCGCCGCGAGGGCGACCGCGCCCTCTTCGCCTACACCGAAACATTCGACGGGGCAGAGCTTGAGAGTCTGCAGGTAAGTGAGGCGGAGATCGAAGAAGCCCTCGCCGCCGTCGACCCCGCGTTTCTGGAGGTGCTCGGCCGCGCCGCCGCGAACATCCGCAGGTTCCATGAAAAGCAGATCAGAAGCGGCTTTATCATCAACGATGAGGACGGGATCGTGATCGGGCAGAAGGTGATCCCGCTCGACCGCGCGGGCCTCTACGTGCCCGGCGGCACCGCCGCCTACCCCTCCACCGTGCTGATGGACGCGATCCCGGCGAAGCTCGCCGGCGTAAAGGAGCTGATGATCGTAACGCCCCCCGGGCGCGACGGCAAGATCAATCCCGCGATCCTCGCCGCCGCCCATACGGCGGGGGTGGACCGCATCTTCAAGGTAGGCGGCGCGCAGGCGATCGCCGCCCTCGCCTACGGCACCGAGAGCGTACCGAAGGCGGATAAGATCGTCGGCCCCGGCAACGCCTACGTAGCAGAGGCGAAAAAACAGGTCTACGGCGCGGTGGCCATCGACATGATCGCCGGCCCCAGCGAGATCCTGATCGTAGCGGACGGCAAAACGGACCCGCGCCACGCCGCCGCCGACCTGCTGTCGCAGGCGGAGCACGACCGGCTCGCGAGCGCCGTGCTGGTAACGGACAGCATGGAGCTTGCCGAGGCCGTCTCGGCGGAGCTTGAAAAACAGATCCCGCTGCTCGCCCGCCGCGAGATCGCGAGAGCCTCCATCGACAGCAACGGCAAGATCATTGTAGCGGAGGATCTTTACGCCGCGATCGCGATCGCGAATGAGATCGCGCCGGAGCATCTGGAGCTGCTCGTCGATCAGCCCTTCGATTATCTGGACGCCGTCCGGCACGCCGGCAGCATCTTTATGGGGCGCAACTGCCCCGAGGCGCTGGGCGACTACTTCGCCGGGCCGAACCACACGCTGCCGACCCTCGGCACCGCGAAATTCTCGAGCCCCCTCTCGGTGGACGACTTTGTCAAAAAGACCCAGTATACCTATTACACAAAACGGGCGTTTTGCCGCGCGGCGAGGGACGTAGCCCGCTTCGCGGAGGAAGAGGGGCTGACCGGACACGCGAAAAGCGCCCTCATCCGGCTGGAGGAGGAGAACGCATGAGCCGGTTTTTCAGCGAAAAATACGGCAGTCTTACGCCCTACACCCCGGGCGAACAGCCGCAGGATATGCAGTACGTAAAGCTCAACACGAACGAATCGCCCTATCCCCCGCCCCCGGCGGTGATCGAAGCGGCGAAGGAGGCAGCGGCAAAGCTGCAGCTCTACCCCGACCCCGACTGCAAAGCGCTGACGGCCGCCCTTGCGGCGCGTTACGGCCTTTCGCCGGACGAAGCGCTGCTCACGAACGGCTCGGACGAAATACTCAACTTCGCCTTTATGGCGTTCTGCGACCCGGACCACCCGATCGTCTTCCCCGATATCACCTACGGCTTTTACCCCGTGTTCGCGAAGCTGAACGGCGTACCTTACACCGAGATCCCGCTGAAGGCGGATCTCTCGATCGACCCGGCGGATTACGTCGGCGTTCACAAAAACGTGGTGATCGCGAACCCCAACGCCCCGACGGGCATGGCGCTCTCCCTCGCCGAGATCGAGCGCGTCGCCGCCGGCAACCCCGATAACGTCGTGATCGTGGACGAAGCCTACGTCGATTTCGGGGCCGAGAGCGCCGTGGGGCTGATCGGCAGATACGACAACCTGCTCGTCACGCAGACCTTCTCAAAATCGCGGTCCATGGCGGGGGCAAGGCTCGGCATGGGCTTCGGCTGCCGGTCGCTGATCGCGGACCTGAACACCGTGAAATACGCGACGAACCCCTATAACATCAACCGCGTCACGGCGGCGGCGGGCCTCGCCGCCATCGAAAACGACGGGTATTTTACAGAGAACTGCCGCCGCGTCGCAAAGACGCGCGAAGAAACAAAAAAAGCGCTCGAAGCCCTCGGCTTTACGGTGCTGCCGTCAAAATCGAACTTTCTGTTCGCGAAAACGGACCGGATTTCGGGCGAGGTGCTTTACCGGGAGCTGAAGGCCCGCGGCGTGCTGATCCGTCACTTTACGCAGGAACGCATACGCGACTATAACCGCATTACAATCGGCTCGCCGGAACAGATGCGCATTCTGCTCGACACGGTACGCGCGATACTGGAGGAAACAGCATGAGGACCGCCGAAATCAACAGAAAAACAGCGGAAACGGATATCCGCCTCTCTCTGACGCTGGAGGGCGCGGGCCGGTCGAAGATCGATACCGGCGTCGGCTTTCTGGATCATATGCTCACGCTCTTCGCGAAGCACGGGCGCTTCGATCTGGACGTACAGTGCCGGGGCGACAATTACGTGGACGACCACCACTCGGCCGAGGATATCGGCATCGTGCTGGGGCAGGCCTTCGCCGAGGCGCTCGGGGATAAAAAAGGGATCGTGCGCTACGGCTCCTTTCTGCTGCCGATGGACGAGGCCCTGATCCTTTCCGCCGTCGATCTGTCGGGCAGAGCGCACCTGTCGTTCACCGCCGATTTCGGCTGCGAGAAGATCGGCTCGTTCGACACCCAGCTCATAAAGGAGTTCTGGCTCGGCTTTGTAAGGACCTCCGCCTGTACGCTGCATATCCGGCAGCTTGCCGGCGAAAACGGCCACCACATTGCCGAGGGGATGTTCAAATCCGTCGCGCGGAGCCTGAAAGCGGCGGTCGCCCTCGACCCCGACGCGCCGGATGAGATCCCCTCAACGAAGGGAGTGCTGGCATGATCGCGATCATCGATTACGGCGTGGGGAACCTGTTTTCCCTTCGCTGTTCCCTTGCCTCGCTCGGGCAGCAGGCGGTCG
>CADBOC010000192.1 GCA_902796175.1 Oscillospiraceae bacterium
CTCATTTCTCACTTCTCACTTCTCACCCATCCCAATGCCCGGCAAATCCGGATCTGCCTCACATAGGATCAGCGCCCTGAAGCGTTTGACGAAACGCTTCAGGGCGCTGATCCTTTTAATCCTCCGGCGGAATGCCGTCGGTGAACTGGGAATGATAGAGAAGCGCATAGAAGCCGTCGGCCTTCAGCAGGCTTTCGTGCGTGCCCTGCTCCACGATGCGGCCCTTCTTCATTACAAGGATCTGGTCCGCGTTCTGAATGGTGGACAGGCGGTGCGCGATCACAAAGCTTGTGCGCCCCACCATCAGCGTCTGCATGGCCGCCTGGATCTTCTGCTCCGTTTTGGTATCGACGGAGGAGGTGGCCTCGTCCAGGATCAGCACGCGCGGATCCGCCGCGAGGGCGCGGGCGATGGTGATGAGCTGCCGCTGCCCCTGCGAGACGTTGGTGCCGTCTTCATTGAGCACCGTATCAAAGCCCTTGGGCAGGCTCATGATATAATCATAGATACAGGCGTTCTTCGCGGCGGTCTCGATCTCTTCGTCCGTCGCGTCCGCTCTGCCGTAGCGAATGTTGTCCCGCACGGTGCCTTTGAACAGCCAGGTATCCTGCAGCACCATGCCGAAATTGCCGCGCAGCGCCGCGCGCGACATGGTGCGGATATCCGTACCGTCGAGCAGGATCGCGCCGGAATCCACCTCATAAAAGCGCATCAGCAGGTTCACGATGGTGGTCTTGCCGGCGCCTGTGGGGCCGACGATCGCCGTAACGCTGCCGGGCTTTGCCACAAGGTTCAGATCCTCGATCAGCGGGCGCTCCGGCACATAGCGGAAATCCACGTTCCGGAACTCCACAAGCCCGCCGGAGGGCCCGTCCGGTTCGTTTTCCGTATTGTCTGCGGGTTCCTCCGGCTCATCCAGCACGGCGAACACCCGTTCCGCTGAGGCAAGGGAGCTCTGCAGGCTGTTGATGATCTTCGAAAGGCTGATGATCGGCGATGAAAAATAGCCGGAATAAGAGAGGAACGCCGTGATCTGGCCGATGCCGGAGAAGCTGCCCGCCGGCAGTCTGCCGAAGTGCACACCGATGTAAAGGTAGCCGCCGAAGAGAAAGATCGACACGGAATTCAGGTTCTTGATGAGCGAAAGCACGGGATTCAGCACGCCCGCGATCATATTCGCCATAAAGTTGTTGTGCCCGAGCGTTTCGGTGATCTCGCGGAATTCGCGCTTTGAGCGGTCCTCGCGCCCGAACATGCGCACCAGCGTATGCCCGGCGTACATCTCCTCGATGTGGCCGTTGAGATCGCCCATGCTGTTCCAGTAGCGGCGGAACCATACCTTCGATTTGCGTGAGACAAAATAAGACAGCAGGCTCGATACGGGCACAAGGCAGATCGCGATCAGCGTCATCTGCCAGTTGCGCGTGAGCAGCATCATCACAAGGCTGCCGACCACCTGAACAAGGCTCGTTAAGATGGTCACGATGCTGCTCTGCAGGCTGGAGCTTACGTTTTCGATGTCGTTGATCACGCGCGAGATGATCTGACCCTTGGTCTGTCTGTCAAAATACGAAAGCGGCAGGCGCGAGAGCTTGCCGTTGATCTCCCCGCGCAGGGAACAGATCAGACGCTGAGAGAGCCCCGCGGAGAAAAACTCCTGCGTAAAGGAGAATACCGCGGCAAGTCCGTAAAACAGGGCGAGCATGAACAGCTCGTGATAAGCGGCCGCAAAGGTAATGTCCGCGCCGCCCTTCGCGCGCAGCTCGATGGACCTCTGCACCGCGTCGATCACCCTGCCCATGTAATCCGGCGCGATCACGTTGCACACGGTGGAACCGAGCGCCGAAAACACGACCAGGGCCATCGAAAACGCGTGCGGCCGTATCAGCGAAAAGAAGCGGATAACGGTACCTTTGGCGTTTTCGGGTCTCTGCTCGTCGTTCCGCTCCTTGCGGTAGGCGCTGTAACGGCTTACGTATTCGGTCTCGGGGACGGGAGCTTTCTTCTTCATTCCGCGGGCACCTCCTTCAGCGCTTCCTCAGAGAGCTGCGTTACCACGATCTCGCGGTAGGTCTCGCAGCTCTCCATCAGCTGGGCGTGCGTGCCCTGCCCCACGATACGCCCGCCCTCCATCACAAGGATGCGGTCGGCGTTCAGCACGGTACCGACGCGCTGCGCGACGATGATCATGTTCGTATTGACAAGGTTTTCGCGCAGCGACGCGCGCAGACGCGCGTCCGTCGCGAGATCCAGCGCGGAAAAGCTGTCGTCAAACAGCATGATCGGGGCTTTTTTCACGATGGCGCGGGCGATCGAGATCCGCTGCTTCTGCCCGCCGGAAAAGTTTTTGCCCGCCTGCGAGACAAAGGAATCGATGCCCTCCGGCATCTCGGAGACAAAGGTCTTGATCTGCGCGATCTCAAGCGCCTGCCAGATCTCGGCGTCCGTCGCCCCCTCGTTGCCGAAGCGGACGTTATCCGCCACGGTGCCGCTGAAGAGGAACGCCTGCTGCGGGATCACGGCGATGGAATCGCGGATCACGGCGGGATCCAGATCCTTCACGTTCACGCCGTTCACGAGCACTTCGCCTTCGGTCACGTCATAAAGCCGCGGGATCAGGTTCAGGAGCGTGGTCTTTCCGCAGCCCGTAACGCCGATCACGGCGGTCACCTCCCCGGGGTGAGAAACAAAAGAGATATCCTCTATGCCGAAGGGGACCTCGGGCTTTTTTTCCTCCTGATCCTTTTTCTTCTTTTTGCTTTTTTTCTTTTTTTTGCCGTCGTCCGCCTCCTCGCGCGGCCTGTAACGGAAGCTCACGTTCCGGAACTCAACGCGGCCGACGTCGGCGGGGGCGGGCGTCACCGGATGCTCGGGGGGCAGGATCTCGGATACCGCGTCGATGATCGCGTTCACACGCCTCGCCGAGATCATGGCGCGCGGAATGGAGGCGACGATGCCGACGACCGAGACCACGGAGCTGATGATCAGCGTGAAATACATAATGAACGCCTGCAGGTTCGGGATGGTATCCTCGATCAGCTTCTGATCCCGAACGGGGTCCAGCCCGTTCACATGCTGAATGCTCACCCAGATCACAAGGCTGATCAGCGCGTAGAGCGCAACGGTAATGATGGGCATGAGCCCCGCCATGAAGCGCGCCGCCTTCAGGGAGATGCCGGTCAGATCTCGGTTTGTGGCGTCGAAGCGGTCGTCCTCGTATTTCGAACGGTTGAACGCGCGTATAACGCGGATGCCGCCGATCTTCTCGCGCATGATCTGGTTGAGCTTATCGACCAGCTTCTGCATTTTGGAGTAGAGCGGAATGATGATGGCGAGCATGATCCCCGTAACGCCGAAGAGCACCGGGATGATCCAGAGCGAGAGCCCCGCAACGGAGGGGTTGAGCGAAAACGCCATGATCAGCCCCACGACCAGCATAATGGGGACCGGCAGCAGGGATTTGAGGGTCGAAAGGATAAAATCGTGGAGCTGGCGCACGTCGTTCGTGGTGCGCGTCACCAGCGACGCGACGCCGATCTTATCGATATCCGCCTGGCTGAGCCCGCTCACCTTGCCGAAGATGAAATTGCGCAGCGTAATGGTGTAGCCCACCGAGGTCTTTGTGGAAAAATAGGTGTTCGCGATAGAGGTCACGACTCCGATCAGCGTAAACCCGAGCATCTGCAGGGCGCAGGTGACGATCCCATCCCAGTTGTAATGCAGGATCTGGCTCTGCAGGTCCTTCGTGTAATAGGGGATCAGAAGCTGCATCACCGTATTGACCGTAATAAAAAAAATGGACAGGAGCAGCGTGCCGACGTGCGGCTTCAACAGGCGCAGAACCTTTTTCATGCGGCGTTCCTCCCGGCCGGCGGAGCCACCGGCCGTATTTTTGATAAAAAATAAAATATAAAGGGATTATAGCATAAACGGCAAAAAAACACAAGGGGCAGGGACGCCTGAAACGCATAAAAGAAAGAAGATCCGCAGAAAGGACCGGACCTCCCGCGGATCTTTTTTTCACAGGTCTTTACGATTCGCCGCCGCGTCTGGCATTCAGCTCGTCAAGGATGCGCGTATGCTCGTTGTCCGGCAGCGCGTACTTGAGGGTCGGGATGGCGGAAAGCACCATGCCGATCGCGGGCGGAACGGATACCAGGAAGAACATGGCGGCAGCGAACTTGCCGCCCCCATAGGTAAGAAAGCTCTCACCGCCGAGCAGAGCGTTGTTCAGCAGGGCGATATTCTTATCCGAAAAACCGACGACGGCGTATACGGCGCCCGAGATCAGGCTCGCGATACCGGCGGAAAGCTTTGTGATAAAGGACTGCCCCGAGAAAAACACGCCGTCCGTCCGCACGCCGTTGGTATATTCCTCATAGTCCACACAGTCCGCGATCATCACGCTCTGCAGCACGTTCAGCGCGCCCATGGAGGCGGAAGCCATAAAGAAGAGCACGCCCATCACGATGATCCAGCCCCAGCCGAGGATATCGCCGCCGGAAATCTTGAAGCAGACGAAGAGCAGCGCAAAGGGGATCGCACCGACCAGAGAGAAGAAATTGTAAAGCTTTTTCTTTTCAAACCTGCGGGCGAGAGACGGCACCAGGGCGGAAACGCCGATCATGCCGCCGAAGATACCGATGACCATCACGACCACCTTGAGAATGATCGCGACGTTCATGCTGCCGTCCGGGAGCGTCAGCGTGCCCTGCAGGTCGTTGTTGAAGAAATAGTACATCACCAGACTCATCGCGACAACGGAAAGAAGCTGGATGGGGCTGCGCAGCACACCGGAAATCAGGATCTGACGGAAGGGCTTGTTACGGAACATGATCTGGAAGTTCTGCTTAATGGTATAACTCTCCTTGCTCTGCGCGGGCACGCGCTCCTTGACCGAAAGCCCGGCGACCTGGAAGAGAAGCGAAGCGAAAACCGTCATGATCACGGCCAGCAGAATATAGGAAGCGCGCAGCGCGTGCGCCTCATCCATCCCCTTCGCAAGAAAGATACCGTTGAAGGAGGGAGCGATAAAGGTGAACATCATACCGATGGCACCCACGTTCGCGAAGATACGCGCGAGGGAGAGCGCCTTCGCGCGGTCGTCCTGATCCTCCGTCATCAGGCTCGTAACGCCCCAGAGCGGAATGTCGCCGATGGTGTAGGTCATACCCCACAGAACGTAGGAGATCGCGGCCCACGCGATGATCATCGCGCCCTTGCCGCCGTCTACCTTTTCAAAGCCGTTTGTATTCTTGAACTCATCCGTGACGGTCGCGGCCAGCGCCATCTCCTTAACGGGTTCATAGCCGGTCGCCGTTTTCTCCATCACCATCACGTCGTTCTTAACGGGGTTCCCCTCGTCGTCCTTGCCGGTCTCCCACGTGCCGGAGACGGAAACGACGGCGAAGGTACGGCCGAACATCTCGGTCCCCTCATAATCCTTTCCGTCAAACGTGATCGTCTCATAGCAGGAATCCGCCTCGCTGAACTGAACATAGGCCGCCGGGTCGAGCGCCTCGATCTGATACTTATCGTTCGGCCACGCGTACATGCCGTTGACAAAGGGCAGAATGGTCGTAACGCATACGACCGCAGGCACAAAGAGCAGATAAGGCTTGCACTTACCCCACTTGGTACGGGTCTTGTC
>CADBOC010000193.1 GCA_902796175.1 Oscillospiraceae bacterium
GAAAAAAGCCCGCGCCTTTCTCCCCTGCGACGCCGTGGTGCTCGCCATGGGCGTTCGCGGCGACGGGGGGAAGCTGAAGCGGGAGCTTGAAACGCTGGGCGTACGAGCCGTCACGGTCGGCGACGCCGACCGCAGCGGCACGATCGCCCACGCCGTACACGACGCGTATGATAAGCTGAAATAAGACAAAAAATGATGTTAAAACGCCGAACGGTCATCCGCTCGGCGTTTTTTTATTTGACAGGAAACTTCTCGTTTCCTGTCAAATAAAAAGATTGTAACGCCTGCCGATTTCGCCCTGCGGGCGACGGCAATGGCGAAAACGAAAGCGCTCTGCGCTGCGGCGCAGCCGCTTTCTTGTCAGGCAGGGTCTTCCGCCGCGGGCGGGGCGCTTTCGTCCTGCTGTTCCGGGGCCGCTTCGCCCCTGCGGCGCAGGCGCGCGGCGTCCCATTTCGCGAACAGGCCGTCCGTTTTGTCGAACACGCCCGTAAGGCCGAAGGCCGCAAGGGGGATCATCAGCATGAAATAGGGCAGAATATACTGGCTCTTGCCCTCGGCCAGCAGATGGAAGAGCATGCCGCCGAGCACGGTCAGGGGCAGGATGAGCGCCGTAAAATCGCGGCGGCGCAGCATCAGGAGCAAAGCCGCCAGCATGCCGACGAAAATGAGCTGCGCGAACACGTCCATGTACCGCTTGGCGGTATACTCCCCCTCCGAGCAGACCCAGGAGGCGGGGAAGCTTTTCTCTTTATACTGGTCGCGCACGTTGTTGTTCCAGATGCACTGGTAGCTCGTCTCGTTGAACTGCGACACGAATTTGCGGTAGAAGAAATCGCGGGTATACTGCGGGTGCGCGGCGAAAAACGCGACCCGTTCGCGGATGATATCCTTTGAGAGATCGGAGAGCGCCTCCGGGTCAAAACCCAGCTCCTCAAAGGTCTCGTTCGAGGTGACGTTCGAATACCAGCCCGGCGCGCGGCGGCTCTCGCTCAGGCCCATCGCGATCCACGAAACGTAGGGCATGCCGGGCCCCATGTTCACGTCTCCGCGTTTTTCGTACATCACGCGCACGGCGGGCGAAAAGCCGAAGGCAAAGACACAGGCGGCCAGCATCAGGGCCAGATCCTTCACATACTGCCTGCGTTTGAACAGGCGCAGCGCGGCGACGATCAAAAGGGCGATGAGCACGATCAGGTTGTTGCTTTTGAACAGAACGGCAAGGCCGATCGAAACGCCCGAAAGCACGCCGTAATACAGCTTATCCGTTTTGAACCACAGCGTCTGCAGCGCGATCGCCCAAACGGCGAAGCAGATCCCCGGCACAACGCCGTAGGTGAAGGTGCATGAGATCACGGGCTGCGCCGCCAGCAGCAGCAAGAGAAAGGCAAGACGGCTCACGCGCCGATCCCGGAAAAACAGGGAGGAGAGCAGCAGCAGACCCGCGTTCGCCGCCGCGAGAAAGCAGACGTTCGCCGCCTGCAGAATGAGCGTGGTGCCGGGCAGCCCGCCGAAGATCCCGGCGGCCCGGTATATGCATTCGCAGAGGAAGATATAGCCGAGCTGGAACGGGTACGCCCGCAGATAATCGCCGGTCAGATCCGAATAATCTCCCTCGGCGAGGGCGCGGCCGATCTCGGCGACGTAGGCGGAATCGAAGGTCGGTTTGACCTGCGAAGAAAAGATCCACAGAAACCCGACGGCGAGGGTCCAGCCGGCCAGCACCGGCAGGGTGTGCCGCAGGCGCAGGCGGCCGAGCCTTGGCAGCAGCATGCTGCCGAACACGACGCACACCGCGAGCATCACCAGATTGCCCGCGAAGGAATCGCTGTAATAGATGACGCTCTCATCCAGCTCATAGATGCGGTTGACGGTGGTATCCATCCCGCCGCCCTCCTCCACGACCTGCATGCCCGTGGTAAACAAAAAGGACGTAAGCGTCAGGATCACCGTAAGGAACCCGACCAGCAGGCAGACCGCGCCGCCGCCGAGCGGCTCGATCGCCCCGGGGAGCTTTCTCAGTTTCTCTTTCATGCGCCGTTCTCCTTTCGTTCGGCCGGTCTGTCGCCGGCCGCCTTCATTTTTTTCAGCTCCGTCAGCGCCAGCGGCAGCGAAACCGCGGCGCTGAGCACATCCGCAACGCTCTGCGCCAGCTCCACGCCCGTTATGCCGAAGAGCGCCGGCAGAATCAGGATCGCCGGAATAAAGAAGATGCCGTTGCGGGCGGAGGCGGTGACCGTCGCCTTAAAGCCGCTGCCGATGGATTGCAGCATCATGTTCGTCATCACGATCAAAGCGTTCAGCGGCAGCGCGACGGCCTGAAAGCGCAGCGCGGTTTTCCCCACCCTGATCACGTCAGGGTCATCGCGGAACAGCCCCACGAGCTGCGGTGCGAAAATCAGGCAGACGGCGGCGACGCAGGTCAGGAACACCGTGCCCCATTTTACGCAAAAGCGGTAGCCCTCGCGCACGCGGCCGTAAAGCCCCGCGCCGTAGTTGAAGGAGCAGACAGGCTGATACCCCTGCCCGAATCCGATCAGCGCCGAGACGAGCAGCATTAAAATGCGCGTCACGATGCTCATGCCGGCGATGGCGGCGTCCCCGCCGAGGAGGCCCGCCTCGCGGTTGAGCAGCATGGTCGCGACGGCCGCGAGCCCCTGCCGGAACAGCGACGGCGCGCCGCCGTTTACGATGCTGCCGAAAAGCCGCATAGAGAAGCGCACGTGCTTTATGCTCAGGCGCAGGTTCTCGCCCCGCATCGACTGAATGAGCAGTATCACGAAGCTCACCGCCTGCCCCGCCACGGTCGCGACGGCGGCGCCCGTCACGCCCATATGAAAGCCCAGGATCAGCAGCGGGTCGAGCCCCGTATTGATCACGGCGCCCGAGACCAGGCCCACCATGGCGGCGGCGGCGCTGCCCTGAAAGCGCAGCTGGTTGTTGATCACGAACTGGCAGAGCATGAACGGCGCGCCCAGCAGAATGATGCGCGTATAGGCCCCCGCCATCCGCACCGTTTCGGCGGAAACGTCGCCGGAGGCGAGCATCCGCAATATCTGCGGCATGAACAGGTTGCCGAGCCCCGCGATCAGGATCCCCGCGATCAGCGCCATGGCAAAGCCGGTGGAGGCCATCTCGTTCGCCTCCTTCTGTTTGCCCGCGCCGAGCATGCGCGAGAGATAGTTGCCGGAGCTCTGCCCGAAGAAAAAGCCCACGGCCTGTATCACCGCCATCAGCGGAAAGGCGAGGCCCACCGCGGCGGCGGCGCCGGTCGCGTTTTCGCCGATCTGCCCCACAAAAAAGGTATCGGCGGAGTTGTAGATCCCCGTCACCAGCATGCTGATGATCGTCGGCGCCGCCAGCGACGTGATCAGCCTCGGGATCGGCGTTTCGGTCAGATAGGTAAAGCGGTCCTGTTTTGCCGCCTTCTGTTGTTTTTTATTCAAGAACGTTCCTCCCCATAAACAAAAGCCGCGCGCCCCTTCCCCATATCTTTTAAGATCAAAACGCGCAGCGTTTTCCGTCACTTCTCACTTCTCATTTCTCAAGCGTCGCTGATATACCCCCGGATCTCCGCCTCGACGGCCTTCACCTCTTCGTAAAACGCCTCGCTCGATACGCGCAGCGCGCCGTTTCCGAGGATGATGATCCCCTCCATGCCGTCGGAGGTCACCACGCGCACGCGGTGGTCCCGCGCCAGCACGTGGGAGGTCTTTTCTATATAGGTATCGGCGGTCTCGGCCTCTTTCGTATAAACGACGCTGATGCCGCCCGTCTGTTCGATCTCGCGCTCGCCGCCCTTTACGCGGTAGGCGTCGAACACAAGGATCGCCTCGCACTGCCGGTAGCCCCGGTAGCTGCAAAGGAGGTTGATGAGCGCGTCGCGGGCGTCCGCCATCTCTCTGTCGGCCAGCGCGCGGAGGGGCTCCCACGACCAGATCACGTTGTAGCCGTCCACCAGCAGGTATTCCGTGCCGAGGTAGCGGGGTCCCGCATCCTTCGCCTTTTTTACGGGCCGCGTTACGGGCTGATCGTGCCGGTGAACGTCCATCGGGTCGCGCCGGCCGCGCACCGGGCCGTAGGTCTTTTCGAAGATCCGCATCAGCTCCCGGTCAAGGGCGAAGAGGTCGCCGCCGGAAGAGCCTGCCGTATGCACGGGTCTCGCGGGCGCGTCTTCGTCCGCCGCGCGCTTCGGGCGGGAGAGGGCCGAGGGCAGATGCATATGCGCCGGAACCTCGTTCCATTTCACGTTGTACCCCGCGCCGTGGGCGCAGAAGACGGAATCGCAGGGATTTTCGGTATCCGCGTCCGGGTCGTAGCCGATCTCTTTGACGACGGCCGCGGCGTCGGCGCAGGGCCGCATGCCGCAGCAGCTGTGCGAAAGCCGCCCCATGCCGTGGGTATAGCGGACCAGGTCCTCCGCGAAGGCCGCGAGGGCCGCGGCGGGGGCTTCGCCGGTCAGCTTCGCCGTATCGCCGAGGGTCTCGGGCGGGGCGAAGGCCGCGCCGATGCGGTCAAGCTCCGTCAGCGCCCGCCCGAGGCTGCCGGCGGGCAGCTCCAGCGTAAAGGCTTCGTACGGCTCCAGCAGCACGCTTTTCGCGCGCCGCAGGCCCTGCCGCACGGCGCGGTAGGTCGCCTGGCGAAAGTCGCCGCCCTCGGTGTGCTTGGGGTGGGCCCTGCCGCCGACCAGCACGAGCTCAACGTCCGTCAGGGGCGAGCCGGTCAGAACGCCGACGTGCGTTTTTTCGGTCAGGTGCGTTAAGATCAGCCGCTGCCAGTTCAGGTCGAGCTGATCGGTACCGAGCGCTGAAGACACGCGCACGCCGCTGCCGGGTTCGCCGGGCTTTATCAGCACGTGCACCTCCGCGTAGTGCCTGAGCGGCTCAAAATGCCCCACGCCCTCCACGGTATCGGCGACCGTCTCTTTATAGAGCACGCGCGGCCGGCCGAAGGAGGTCTTCATGCCGAAGCGCGTTTCGATGACGGAGGTCAGGATCTCGAGCTGCACGCCGCCCATGGGCCGCAGGCGGATCTCGCCCGCCTCAAGGCAAAGCCCCAGCGTCGGGTCCTCCGCCCCCAATACTTTCAGCGTCTCATACGCCGTATGCACGTCCCGGCCGTCTGGCAGCTCCAGCGCGTAGGAGAACGCGGGGGCCAGCAGCGGCGCGCGGGCGGCGGCGGCTGCGCCCAGCCCGTCGCCGGGGCGCAGAAAGGCGCAGCCCGTCACGGCGCAGATCTCGCCCGCCTCCACGGTCTGCACGGACGCATATTTTTCGCCGGAATACAGGCGCAGACCGTCGACCTTCGCCTCCTCCCCCGTGCGGGGGTCCCTGAGCGCGTCGCGCACCGAAAGCCTGCCGCCCGTGATCTTTAAGAAGGCGAGGCGCTTGCCGTCCTTATCCGTATCGGCGCGGTAGACCTTCGCGCCGAAGGCCTCGGTCAGCGTCAGGGGGGTGACAAAGCGGTCGAGCCCCTTTAAGAGCGCCCCCACGCCCGCGCCGCGCAGCGCCGAGCCCGAAAAGCAGAGAAAGAGCCGCCTGCGGCGCACCGCGTCGCGTATGAGCCTGTCCGGCACGCCGCCCGTCTCTTCGTAGGCCTCGAGCAGCGCTTCGTCGGCGAGCGCGGCCTCCTCAAAAAAGGCGGGGGTCTCGCCGCCCGAAAGATCCGCCGCGGCGTCCGTCAGCAGCGAACGGATCTCTTCGAGCGCCCGCGCGGCCCCGGCCCCCGGCAGATCCGTTTTGTTGATAAAAAAGGTGCAGGGGATCGCATAGCGCCCCAAAAGCTCCCAGAGCGTGCGCGTGTGCGCCTGCACGCCCTCGGCGGCGCTCACCACCAGCACGGCGTGGTCCAGCGCCTGCAGCGCCCGCTCCGCCTCCGCGCCGAGGTCGGCGTGGCCGGGCGTATCCACCA
>CADBOC010000194.1 GCA_902796175.1 Oscillospiraceae bacterium
CACGAGCTCTGGGCGGAATCGGCCTCCGGCGTGATCTCCAACACCGCCACGGTGATCCACCGCAAAAACGGCCCGCAGCTTCTCTCTTTGAACCTCGTTCTGAATAACGAGGTTCAGACCGGCACGTATTTTTACGTCTCCCGCATGTGGGACGCGCGATCCGTGAAATACCGCCTGACGTTCGCGAACCCCGGCGAATTGGCCCCCATGAAAGAATGGAACAACGCGAAAGCGGCGGTAAAGGTCTATATGGGCAGTGGCAGCATCTTCTTTGTGGAGGCGCTGCCGCAGGCGGACGGCTCCTTCGTCGCCGATCTCGGGAACCTGCACGGCGGATATATCGACGGCGTGGAGGCCATCTATATGCCGAAGAACGGCCCGGCGGACCTGACGGCAAACAAAGACGAAAGTCTGACCATGACCGCGACAGCCGAAGAGGCGCAGGTATTTGCCGACGCCCTCTCCGAGATGCGAGGGCTAATCACCACGGATAAAGACGGCAAACCCGTCTATGCCGGGATCACCGAGGCGCAGTCGTTCCGCGTCAGCTTTGACGAAAACAACAAGGCGACCATCTCCGGGGGGCTTGCCGGTACCGTCGGCGTAAACGGCAGAAAGGCGATGGAGACCTTCCTGACGGAGCTGGAAAAGAAAATCTCCGAAAACGGCCTTCTGTATAAAGAGCTCTCCTCCGGCGTCGGCGAGAACAAAAACCTTTTTGAATGGCTGAACGATATCGGTCAAGCAAAGGCGAAGGAGAACGAAAAGAACGGGGGAAAAGCGACGGCCTCTCTCTGCCAGCGTTCGCAGATCTTCTCCACGAAAGAGAGCTTTGAAAACACAAAGACCTGGCTGACGCGCTACGCGACGGACAAACAATACACCGAAAACGCCGCCGGTAAAAACCATGTGCGGTACGTTTACGGCGAGAAATCGACCGGGGATATTTATACGATTTCCGACTATCGGTACGACGACGAGGGAAATTGGCTTTCCGGCACGTACCGCATCAACGCCTCGCTGCTGGCGGATACGTCCGCGGCTCCGGCGATCTATACCGCCAGCGTTACCGTTGAGCTCGCCCCGAATTTCAAAGGGTACGCGGGGCTGAAGGAGCAAAGCGGCGGCAAAAAAGCGCCCGCCGCCCCGTCGCGGAACAAAGCGCCGGCAAAGGCGCCGGACGTGGACGTTTCGGGCCTGTACGGGATCACCTTTGACGGAAAGTTCAGCGACGAACCTTCGTACACGCAGTCTGCAGATGCGGAGAGCTTCGTCGGAGACGTCGCGAACCATACCGGCAACGTCGGCGGCTTTATCACCAACAGCACCAACGTCCTCAAGGGCGGCTGGCAGACGTTCGGCAACGGCCTCGGCTACGTAAACATGGCCGCTTCCATATATCATCTGAAACAGACCTATGATAACGCAGGTTACCGGATCAAAAAGAACGTGGAGATGGAGTACGATCTGAAGCGTCTGATCGAGTCCACCTGTTACAAACGTCTTTCGCAGTCCAAGCGCCAGCTCGTGGACGAGGCGATGAACAAATTCCAGAAGGCTTCGAAAAATTACGATACCTGGGACGGCTGGTCCACAGGGTTGAATCTCGGCCTTGACGTTGGCAGCGTGATCTGCGACGCGCTCTCTTCCGGCGACAGGGATTTCGGCGTGGTGGGCTACGCGCTCACAGGCCTCAGCTACCTGAACGGCGCAACGCTGGGCAAAGCGGCAAATAAGGCGCGGCAGAATCTCATCAAGCAGTACGAGGAATCCTACCGCACCATCAAGAGCATCTTCTCCTCCCACGCGCAGCAGACGGGCCTTGACGACTGCAAGAAGCTCAAAAAGGATGAGAGCAACAGTAAGACCTATCAGATCAACCACGACCCCTCCGGCGTCGTTTACGAGGGCGTGATCGAAAACCCCGTGGCGGGCGCGACCGTCACGCTCTGGTACGGCGTGGACGGCAGCGGAAAGCTTGTTTTGGAAAAAGACGCGAAAAACGTAAAGAAGGTCGTTCCCGCCGCCGAGGTCAAAAAATCGCCGGAGGAGACGGTGCAGGTCACGGGTGCGGACGGCAAATACGCCTGGTTCGTGCCGCAGGGGCTGTGGTACGTCACCGCTGAATACGCGGGGCTGACAGGCAATTCCAACGCGGATAAGGCCGCCAACGTGAAGGTCAGCGGCGTGAAAGCATACGGGAAATCTGTTACGAATCTGCTGCCCGTGCTGCCGGAGCAGCTCGACGTGAACATCCCCCTGGTGGATCAGACCGCCCCGGCCGTTGAAAGCGTGCGGTATACGGACGACGGGATCTTCGTGACCTTCTCGAAATACATGGTCGATACGGCGAAGGCCGCGGACAGCGTGCTGAATCCCGCGAACTACGCGCTCAAAACAAAGGACGGCGCCGTCCAGATCGGCGGCGTGAAGGCCGTGGAGCAGGGCCATACGCCCGCCAACATCGACGGCAAGAACACAAAAACCTATACCCGCACGGTGCTGCTCACGCCCAAAACGGCGCTGAAGGCCGGGACCGAGGTCCTGCTGACCGTGAAAAAGGCGGTCAGGAGCTACGCCGGTTCGGCCATGGCGGCTGATTACAGGGACAGCGGAAAGATCGAAGCACAGAAAACACTCGGGGTCCCCGTGATCGCGGGCGGCAAGAACCAGACCGTTTCCTACGGCAGCGGCGTAACCATTACCCTGCCGAAGGGCGCGCCCGCGGACGCGAAGATCTATTACACGACCAACGGCGAGGACCCGGCAGTGAAGGGCCGGCTGTATGAGAGCCCCTTCGCCGCGACGAACAGGATGACTCTCAAGGTCGTGGCGGTGTGCGCGGGTTACAGGAACAGCGCGATCGTCTCCGCCGATTTTGTGATCGACGAGGCGCTCAAATATATGCCCGCAGGTTTGGTGCGGACAGACGGCGGCGATCCCGCCGGGCTCACCGTGACGCTCTCGGGCAGCGGCTATACGGCCTCCGCAAAAGTGGAGAAGGACGGCAGCTACGTCTTCCGCGACGTGCCGGTGGGCAGCTATACGCTCTCCTTTGCCGGCAACAAAACCTTCCGCGCGGCGGAGGCGAAGGTGGAGGTGACGACCTTCGACCCGTGGGTGGATCTCAGCCTGACCCCGGTGAACGCAAAACCGGACTATACGCCCGGCGACGTGGACGCGGACGGCCGTATCACCGCCGCGGACGCGCGTCTCGCACTGCGCCGGGCCGTGGGGCTTGAAACCTGGCCGGAGGGCTCCGCCGCTTACCTCGCCGCGGACGTGGACGGCGCGCCCGGCGTTTCCGCCGCAGACGCCAGACTGATCCTGCGCGCCGCCGTGGGGCTCGAGGACGACTCGCGCTGGAAATAAGGGAGAAAAAGAAACGACCGGATCAAAAAAGAGGGATCCCCGAGCGTTCGGGGATCCCTCTTTTTCAGGGGGTTATGCGTCAGTTCCTTTTCGTTAACAAAGGCGCGGGGGGCGTAATCACGCTCAGGCGTTCAGCAGACGGAGGATATCGCCTACGGTCTTAACGCGCGGCAGCGCGCTGTTGGGCAGGCTGACGTTGTATTTTTCCTCGACCGCCTGGGCGACGTTCATCAGATCGAATGAGGTCGCGCCGATGTCGTTTCTGAGAGACGTATCCTCTGTGATCGTTTCGGGATCCGCCTCCACGTATTCGCAAATGATATCGATGATCTCCTGCAGCATTCAGATAACCTCCATGATCTCCTCTAACGTTTTTTCGGGGGAACGGATCCCCGCGAGCAGGGCGCGGACCACGCCGGCATGAAAGCTGTGCACCTCTTCATCCGTTGTGAGCCACAGCCGGTGGATATAGGTGAATACGTAGCGCTCGCTGTTCGGCTCACGCACGGTAATGGCGTATACCGGCATTACGTAGTGGCCGAAGTTGTAGCCCGCAAAGCTGTATTTTCTGCCGCCGAAGGTTTTGTCGTTGATCGGCAGGAACGAGAACATTACGCTGTTCGCGGACTGCAGCAGGGTGATATGAAAGCGTTTGAGCTCGCTTGCGCGGATGGTCGTATAGGGCGTATCGGAATGGCGGAAGAGAAAGCCCTGCGTTTCTCCCATCTGCTCCAGCGCCTGCCGGAAGGTAAGGGAACCGGGCAGTACCTCGCGCCAGGGAACGGGGGAGGCGAGGGTGCCGCCCATGCGTTTTTCCTTTACGGTCTTGCGGCGGGGGCAGAGCACCCAGAAGAGCATATCGTTCGGCTGGTTGTTGAGCTTTGCGAGATACGTTCGGAACGCGAGCTGGATCAGCCATTCGGCGCTGACGGGATTATTCGCCAGAAACGCGTCGATCTCGCGGCTGGCCTCCTCTGACAGGTATTCCTTGATCAGATGCGTTTTGTCGTTGAGGGGCATGTATACGAAGGGGATGCGCAGGTTCTTCATGCGGAAGAGCCTGCGGTGCTTTTCCAGCGTCTTCGTGCCGTTCATCATGGGGAAGAAGGTGGGGCCTTCTTTGGCGACCCAATCGTCCAGGATCTGCCCCTCCTGCTTCAGATGCTCCTCGAGCGCGGGGTTATCCTGTTCCTTTATGATCTCGTCTTCGTAGCGCCCCATCGGCTTTGGCATGGGCGAGCCGTTTTTCAGGCTGTCGTAGACCTCCATCAGGTCCTTGATGAAAATGAACGTCGCGCCGAAATCCATGATCATATGCGAGGCGTTCAGAAAGATCCCGCATTTGCCGTCCCATGCGCGGAAGAAGGCGATGCGGAAGGTTTCCCCCTGAAAGACCTTCAGCTCTGTGGAGGCGTCTTTGTCGAAATACGCCTCCTGCTCCTCTTTCGTTCGGAATTCTTTGAGACGGATCTTTTCAAGCCTGTATTCCTTTAAGAAAAACTGCTTGATACGCAGCCCGTCTCTGAAAATACGCAGGCGCAGGCAGTCGTTGCGTTCGATCTCCACGTTCACCGCGCGGGCGAGCAGGGCGAAATCCAGCTCTTCGTCAAATGCGATGCTCATCGGGATCTGCGTCGCCTGTATGTGCAGGGTATAGCGCCACATATACTGAACCATCTCCTGCGAATGGATCAGGCGGTAGACGGTCTCTCCGTTTTGCGGTCTCATCCGGCGTTCTCCTTTGCTTCGTCTCGCTTGCGAATGATCTTGCCCATGGCGGTCTTCGGCAGGGGCGTATCCCGCACGATCAGCTTTGCGACGGTATGGGAGAGGGCGGCGGTCTCGTTGAGCTTATCGGTCAGCTCCTCCAGCGCGGCTTTGATATCCGCGACGCCCGCCTTTTCGGCGTTCTCGGCGTTCGGGTAGACCTCCGCCACGATGGCGTCGTTCTCGGCGTAGACCAGTACCTCGCTGACGAGGGGGCTCGCCTTATATCGGTTTTCGATCCCCTCGGGCGAGACGTTTTCACCGTTCGAGAGGATGATCAGGTTTTTGAGTCTTCCGGTGATGAACAGCTGTCTGCCTTCGCCCAGATACCCGATGTCGCCGGTTTTCAGCCACCCGTCCTCGGTGAACATGGCGGCGGTCTCTTCGGGGCGCTTATAGTAGCCGATCATGCGGCAGGGCGTATCCACCTGCACCTCGCCGTCTTTGATGCGCACGTCCACAATGTTCATCACACGGCCGACGCAGTCTACTGAGGTATCGAAATCCGGCACCGTGATCTTGCAGCCGGATTCGCTCATGCCGTAGCCCTGGCGAAGAAAGATGCCCATCGCGTCAAAGGCGCGGCAGAGGGCGGGATCGAGATACGCGCCGCCCGAGAGCATCATATCGAGGTTGCCG
>CADBOC010000195.1 GCA_902796175.1 Oscillospiraceae bacterium
AAACGTGGGCACGGTAGGATTTGACAACGACAAATATCTGGAACTGCAATCCAAAAACATAAAGGACCGCATCGCGCGATTCGGCGGCAAGCTGTATCTGGAATTCGGCGGCAAGCTCTTTGACGATTACCACGCCTCGCGCGTGCTGCCCGGTTTTCAGCCGGACAGCAAGGTGCGTATGCTCTGCGAGCTCAAGGACGAGGCGGAGATCGTGCTGGTGATCTCGGCCGAGGACATCGAAAAGAACAAACGCCGCGGCGACCTCGGCATCACCTACGACAGCGACTGCCTGCGCCTGATCGACGCGTTCCGCGAATCGGGGCTTTACGTCGGCAGCGTGTGCATCACGCATTACGCGGAGCAGCCCGCCGCGGTGCAGTTCCGCCAGCGCTTAACGCAGCTGGGCGTAAAGACCTACCGCCACTACATCATCCCCGAATACCCGACCAACGTGCCGCTCATCGTGAGCGACGAGGGCTTCGGCCGCAACGAATTCATCGAGACGGAGCGGTCGCTCGTGGTGATCACCGCGCCCGGTCCCGGCAGCGGAAAAATGGCGACCTGCCTGTCGCAGCTCTACCATGAGCAGAAGCGCGGCAAAATGGCCGGCTACGCGAAATTCGAGACCTTTCCGATCTGGAATCTGCCGCTCAGGCACCCGGTAAACGTGGCGTATGAGGCCGCGACCGCGGACTTAAACGACGTGAACATGATCGATCCCTTCCATCTCGAGGCCTACGGAGAGACCACGGTGAACTACAACCGGGACGTAGAGATCTTCCCCGTGCTGGAAGCGATCCTGACGAAGATCGCGGGCAAGAGCGTATACCAGTCCCCCACCGACATGGGCGTGAACATGGCGGGCTTCTGCATCGTGGACGACGACCTTGTTTCGGCCGCCGCGAAGCAGGAGGTGATCCGCCGCTACTACGAGAGCGCGTGTCTCGCAAAGCAGGGCCTGTGCGACGCGGCCGTCGTGCACCGCATCGAGCTGCTGATGAACCAGCTGAAAATAAGCACGGCCGACCGCCCCTCCGTCGCCGCGGCCATGGAAAAAGCGGAGGCGACCGGCGCGCCCGCCGCCGCGATGGAGCTGCCCGACGGCAGTCTGATCACAGGCAAGACCTCCGCCCTGCTGGGGGCCTCCTCCGCCATGCTGATCAACGTGCTCAAACGCCTGGCGCATATCCCGGATGAGATCCCGCTGCTCTCCCCCGCCGTGATCGAGCCGATCCAGGATCTGAAGATCCACAACATGGGCAACCACAATCCGCGCCTGCACGCGGACGAGGTGCTGATCGCCCTTTCGATCTGCGCCGCAACGAACCCCGTGGCGAAACGGGCGCTGGAGCAGCTGCCGAAGCTCAGGGGCCTCGAAGCCCACGCCAGCGTGATGCTCAGCTCCGTAGACACCCAGACCTTCAAAAAGCTCGGCGTGCATATGACGAACGAACCCATGAGCCAGACCAAACGGCTCTACCACAGATAAAAATCAACAGGGGGACTCACGATGAAAAGCATGAAGAAAACACTGTCTCTTTTGCTCGCCTGCTTATTGCTGCTGCCCGCATGCGTGCTGCCTGCCGGCGCCGCAGGCTCAACCGACAAAGAAGCCCCGGCGAAAACCGAAGCGGCGGCGCTTGAAAGCGCCTTCGCCGAGGGCGAAAACAGCCTGATCGTATTCGTGACCGGCATCGGCCAGTCGTTTTCGTACTACTTCGACGAGAGCTACACCGAGCCCGGCGCGTTCGAACACGGCACGCTGCAGGATTACGAAAACTACGCGCCGCTGATCGCCGAGGGCAAATACAGCGACTACTGGAACCTCTTCGCGACCAACTTTGCCGAAAAGTTGAAGCAGAAGGATACGCTGAAGACCGTCGTAAAGCTCGTCGGCCAGCTGCTGTTCACCCTCTTTCTGCGCCGCAACGTGGTGAAGGAGAACGATATCCGCGATCTGGTGCGCAGCCTCTTCTATTCCAATCTGGTGGATGAGACCGGCGGCAGCGATCCGCGTGTTGTGACCCCCCGCTACGTGATGCCGGTGGCGGATTACCCCGGCGTGACCGAAGAGGACGGGTCTTATTACAGCGAGGCAAAACGCCGTTTTTATACCTCCATCCCCTGCGCCGAGATCGCCAGAGAGAAGCTCGGCGAACGGTATGAGGACTACCTCTACTGCTACAACTACAAGCCCTTCTGCTACACCACGCAGAACGTGGAGGGACTCCATACCTTCATCGAGACCGTTCTGGCCGAAAACCGCGTGGGCGCGAAAAAGGTAGTGCTGGTGCCCATGAGCATGGGCGCGAGCGTGGTGAGCGCCTACCTCGCCAAATACCCGAACGCCGAGGATAACCACGTGCGCCGCGTTGTGAGCATCGTCGGCTGCTGGAAGGGCAGCGACGTGGTATACGACCTCATCAAGCGCAATTACGCCGATAACTCGCCCGAGCTGTTCTACGACGGCATTCTCGGCGAGATGGTGGGGAAGCCCTGGGGCGGCGCCGTGAGCCTTGCGCTGCGGCTCTTCTCCAA